>NZ_JAZHDB010000213.1:0-11264 GCF_036584575.1 Desulfolutivibrio sp. | reverse complement strand
GGGCCAGCATGCCGCAGCCGATGATGGCCGACGCGCCAAGGGACAGCATGGCCGTGATGGCCAGAGGGTCGCTGGCGGAAAAGCCGGACACGGCCTTTTGCAGGCTTAGGATGTACAGGCCGTAGAAAAACGCCGTGGACAGGCCGTAGAGAACGCCCAGGCCGTATTCCGGCGGCCTGGCCCCGAAGCCCACCCCGACCATGGCGTAGAGTCCGATCACGGCCAGCCCCATGGACAGCCAGAAGACCGGCCCGGTCTTTTGTTTGTAAACAAGCACGGCGGCCAGGGCCAGGACGAACACCTGGAAGTTGCCCAGGAGCGTGCCCATGCCCGGTCCCACGATGTTGATGCTCAAGTGCCAGGTCCACAGGTCCAGGGCGAAAAAGACGGCGCAGGGCATGGCCCGGGCCACAAGCGGCCCCCGGATCGCGCCGAGCCTTCCGGCCAGGGCCATGGCCAGAAGAAGCCCCAGGCCGCCCACGCCCATGCGGTAAAACGCCGCCGACAGGGCCGAGACGTGGGCCAGCTTCACGAATACCGCTGAAAAGCTGATGCAGGCCGCGCCAAGGATCAACTGGAGCATGGGGAGGACTCGAAATGGTCGAAGCCGCGTCCGGTGACGGGGCGGCCGTTGAGGATGACGCCGGGGGCGGCCGTGACCCGGCCGATGGGCCGGGCCGATGGCACGGCCCGCACAAGGTCGGGCAGGGCCTCGGGCGCGACCGCGCCCAGGAGGGCATAGTCTTCGCCGCCGGAAAAGGCCAATGCGGCCGGGTCCAGACCGTGGGAGGCGGCGTGGGCCAAAACCTCCGGATGCAGCATGGCCGTATCGAGGCGCAGGTCCGCGCCGGTGTCCGGGGCCAGGAAGCGGGGCAGGTCGGCGGCCAGCCCGTCCGAGACGTCCATGGCCCCGCGCAGGCCCGGGACGGCCGCCAGGGCCAGCCCTGCCTCCACGCGCACGGCCGGGCGAAGATGGGCCGCCGTGGCCACGGGCCAGGAGTCCCTGGCGGCGCGGCCGGAAGTCTCCAGGACATGCAGCCCCACGGCGGCCAGCCCCAGTTCGCCCACGACGAAGACAATGTCCCCGGGACGGCCTTTTCCGCGCGTGAGAAATCGCCCTGCCGGGCCGACGCCGCCCCAGGCCGTGACCGCCAGGGCCACGCCCGGACCCCGGTTCAGGTCGCCGCCAACCAGCGGCAGGTCCAGGGCGTCGGCCAGTCCGGCCATGCCCGTGAACACGCCGTCCCAGAAATCCATGTCCGCATCGGCCGGGGTGGTGAGCACCAGGGCGAAGCCCAGGGGCCTGGCCCCCATGGCCGCCAGATCGCTGATGTTTACGGCCAGGGCCTTGTAGCCGATGTCGCCGGGGGAGAAATAGGCGCGCCGGAAGTGGGCGTCCTCCAGAAAAAGGTCCGCCGTGAGGCATACCCGGCCGGGCAGCTCCAGCACGGCGGCGTCGTCGCCGCGATGCAGGGGCACGGCGGCATGGCGGCGCGGGAAATGGCGGTCGATGAGGCCAAGGAACGCGGCCTCGGAGGCGATGCGGCTCATGGAGGGGCGATGTACCGCGTTTCCGGCGGATTGGCGAGGGGATGCCGTGCGGTGTCCGTGAACTTTCCGAGGGCTTCCGGGGTCGGGGTGCGGCTGTCGGATTGGCGCAAATGCTCGGCGATGCGTCGAATTGTTGGGAAGAGGGTTCCCCGATTGAAAGTCGAGGATATGATATGCCTTGCGGTCATGGCGTCAATGCGCGCCATGTTGACCAAGAAAGGTAGAAGCGGTTTTTTTACGCGTGGAATCATGTAAAATATTATTTGTGCGTAAAAGGCGTAATATGTTTTGCTGTAGTACATACACTTTGCATTACTGTTTGTGCTACGTATTGCGAATAACTGCGACGGTCTTTGTAATGATTTTTGTTATGGATCGTGATTATTTTACCTTGGAACTTTTTTTGCTTGCATTTCGATGAAGAAAATGGCATATAATAGAATTAATTGGTTATTGTCTCATTTTCTAGTGAGAAGGGATGGAATGTGATCAGGTGACAATTCTACATGCTGTGTCCATATGAATTGCACATATAAATGTATTTTTCTCTCAATCGTAGGCTTTGAAAGAGGTTTGTCAGAGAAAAATACAGGGAAACTTGAAGTATGCTATCGCAAATGTGTCGCATAAACCGGGTTGCAGTACTCCGTGTCTTCGTCTTGTCTGTTTTTTGCGTTGCGCTCTCATGGACAGTTCTTCAAGCGCCAAAAGCCTTTGCGAATGCCACAGACATGCAGGCGACAGACATGGAACACCTTGGAGTTCAACGGACGGACGATCCTGTCCAAATATCAGGAAAGCCAGTGGTATTCCTGGGGAATCAATCGCTTCCTCCGATGAACTACGTAAAAAATGGCAAGCCGAGCGGCATCGTCATCGACTTGGCGGAAGCCCTGGCGAAACGCATGCACTCCCCGGTGGAGATCCGGCTCATGGATTGGAGTAAAGCCCAAGAGCTCGTTGTCGATGGCAAGGCGGACGCGCTGCTGCAGATCAACGCCACCCCCGACCGGTTGAAGCTATTTGATTTTTCAGAACCCCTGCTGGCCTCTGAATTTTCAATTTTTACCACGTCCAGGCATCATGGAATCAAATCCATGCAAGACCTTCGCGGACTGAAAGTCGGAGTGGAAAACAAGGGGCTGCCGATTCTTCTGCTTCAAAAAGACCCTCAAATCATTGTCGAGGTCATTCCGAATTTTGTTGTAGGTTTCGGAAAGTTGAAGGATGGTGAAATTGATGCAGTGGTCGCGGATCGTTGGGTGGGATGCTATGTCCTTGCTGAAAATAATGTACAAAATATCAAGATGATCGAAGAGCCAATCAGCAGAAGCTATTCAGCAATCGCGGTGAAAAAAGGGAATGAACTTCTTCTTGCGGATATAAATAAGGCATTGTTTGAGATCAGGAATGATGGCACATACGACAAGATCGTTGATAAATGGAGAGGGAAGGAAATCATATTCAAGACCAGGGAGCAATTGCAGAGGCAAACGCTATTCTGGACAATCGTAACTATTTCATTGGCATTGATTATTTCTGTCGTCGGCATAGCGGCGCAGGCCAGGGAAATCCGCAGGCGCAGGCATTCGGAGGAGGAACTCCGCAAGAGCCGGGCGACCCTGAACATGATCCTGGACACCGCCCCGCAAGCCATTTTTTGGAAGGATGTGGACGGCCGCTATCTCGGATGCAACCGTCTCTTCGCTGTGGCGGCCGGAATGGAGCATCCTGCGGATATTGTGGACAAAACCGACTATGATCTCCCCTGGCCAACGGAGGATGCCGACGCCTATCGCGCCGATGACCGGGAAGTGTTGGGGAAAAATGCCCCGAAACGTAATATTGTCGAGACGTTACTCCAAGCGGACGGCTCCAGGATCTGGATCGAAACCACCAAGCTCCCCCTGACGGATAAAAATGACCAGCCTTTCGCCGTGTTGGGCGTCTACACCGATATCACGTCCCGCAAGATGGCGGATGAGGCCCTCAAGAAAAACCACGCCTTCCTGAAGAACCTCGGGCGCATCGACGACGTCATCCGGAAAGCCTCAGGCGTGGAGCAGATGATGCGCGACTCCCTGGATGTGGTGCTCGACGTCATGCAGGCCGACAGGGCCTGGCTTGTCTACCCCTGCGACGTCGACACCGAATTCTGGAGCGTGCCCATGGAGCGCACCAGGCCGGAATGGCCCGGCGGTGGCGTCTCGGCCAGTTCATATCGTCTCACCCCGCAGAACCGGGAGGCCTGGAGGCGCTTCCTGGCCGCAACGGAACCGACCTCCTGCGGCCCCGGGGGGGACATGCCCCTGGAGCAGTCGCTAACGGATGATTATGGAGTCAAATCCTTCCTCGCTTTCGCGCTTTTTCCCAAGATCGACAAACCGTGGCTGTTCGGGGTGCACCAGTGTTCGTGGGAACGCGCCTGGTCCCAGGGGGACAAGGCGGTTTTCAAGGCCATGGGGGGCCGCATTCAGGAGGCCTTGAATACGCTTTTATTTATTGGAAGACTGAGTGAGAGCGAAGAAAAATTTCGCACTGTTGCCGATTTCACCTACGACTGGGAGTACTGGATAGCACCAGACAGCCAATTGGTGTGGATGTCGCCCTCCTGTGAAAGGGTGACAGGATACACCGCCGACGACTTTCTGCGCTCGCCGGAACTCTTCCGGAGCATCGTTCACCCAGAGGACGTTGCGCGGTATGATCAACATCTGCGCACTTCGCTGCGAGGCAGTAACACGCCATGTGATATGGATTTTCGTATCGTTCACAAGTCGGGGCGGATCGTTTGGCTCAACCACACCTGTACGGATATCAGGAGGACGGACGGCGCCTCCATGGGGCGCCGCGCCAGCAACCGGGACATCACCGACCGCAAGCGGGCCGAGAACAGCCTGGCCAGGGAACTGGCCGTCAACACGGCCATGTCCGAAATGTCGAGAGCATTGATCGACAAAGCCACCACGCTGCAAGACATTGCGGATATCACCCAACACTTCGCCTGTTCCCTCACCCGCAGCGATCATGGATTCGTCGCTGTGCTCGATCAGAATACCAGGGACGTTGTCTGCTACACCCTGACGCGGATGCTGGACACGGAATGCGAGGTGGAGGAAACGGAGAAAAGGATCACCTTTTCCCCGAATCCTGAGGGCGACTATCCGGGGCTCTGGGGACATGCCCTCAACACGCGACTTTTCTTTTACACCAATGAACCCGGTTCACATCCTTCATCCATCGGCGTTCCAAGAGGACACATCCCGCTGCGGAACTTCCTTGCTGTCCCAGCTATGAATGGCGACAAACTGATCGGCCTCATCGCTCTCGCCAATACGCCGGAAGGATATTCTGAGAGCGACATGGAGGTCGTCAAGCGGCTGGCCGGCCTGTACGCGCTGGCCATTGACCGCCATGACACCCTCTTGGAGCTTTGGACAAGCGAGCAGAAGATACGGGCGCTTTTCAACGCCACGACCGACTCGGTGATGCTTTTGGACGCCTCGGGCGCCATCCTGGCTGTCAATGAACAGGGAAGCCGACGACGCGGCCTGGAGATGCGGGACATGGTCGGCAGGGCCATGGGCAATTTCCTGCCCCCGGAGGTTGCTACGGCCCGCAAGGACGGATTGGCGCAGATCGCCGCAAGCAAACACTGGATCGACATCGACGAGCGGATCAACGGCATGTGTTACCAGGTGCGGATGTTTCCCGTCCTTGACGATTCGGGCGAGGCCGTCCAAGTCGCCCTCTTTTCCAGAGACGTCACGGATCGGGTCAGGGCAGATGAGGCGCTGCGCGCCGCGTTGGCGAACGCGGAAGAACTCGCCCTGAAAGCCGAGGCTGCGAACAAGGTCAAAAGCGAGTTTTTGGCCAACATGAGCCACGAAATACGCACTCCGCTCAACGGCATCATCGGGATGCTCAACTTGTTGGAATCCTGTTCCCTTGGTGCGGAGCAACAGGAATATATCCTCATGGCCCTTAATGCCTCAAAGCGCTTGACACGCCTTTTGAGCGATATCCTGGACCTTTCCGTCATCGAGTCCGGGAAACTTGCCGTTCAAGCCGCACCATTTTGCATCATGGAAGTGTGCTCGTCGATAAACGAAATTTTCGATCAGGACGCTGCTCAAAAAGGGCTGACCCTTTGTTGCCATATCGACGAAAACATCCCCTGCAATCTCCTCGGCGACGAAATACGGTTGCGGCAAATTCTCTTCAATCTTGTTGGAAACGCCTTGAAATTCACGTTGAAGGGAAAAGTCGAAATCCATGTAGACCGCGTATCCCCGGTTGGCGTTGCCCCGTATCGTATCCTCTTTACTGTCGCCGATACGGGGATTGGCATCCCTGAGCAAAAATTGACGGACATCTTTGAACCGTTCACCCAGGTAGAGGGGTCATATGTTCGTCGTTATCAAGGCGCGGGATTGGGCTTGGCCATCGTCAGGCGTTTGACCCGTCTGATGGGAGGCGAGGTCTGCATCGTAAGTGAGGAGGGGGTGGGGACATCCGTGTATCTGGTCTTGCCGTTCGACAGCGCGAAGCCTGCCCGGGTCGTTTCCCCTGTCGAGAAATTGGCCGAACCAAGGCGGGGCGAGGAAAAGGCCCGCATCCTGGTTGTCGAGGACGAGGCCGTCAACCGCATTGCCTTGAAATGGCAATTGGAAAAAACCGGGTATGTTGTCGCCATCGCCGAGGATGGGCGCCAGGCCCTGGAATACGTCCTCCACAACGATGTCGATGCGATCATCATGGATATCCAAATGCCGGTCATGGACGGCATCGAGGCGGCGGGGATCATTCGCGGTGATGCAAAATTCAAGGAGAAATCGCACATTCCGATTATCGCCCTGACGGCCTACGCCATGCCTGGAGACCGGGAAAAGATCCTTGCCGCCGGTTTCGATGGCTATCTGGCCAAGCCGGTTGGAAAGGAGCAGCTCACGGCAATGCTGTCGCAGCTTTTGGAGCGATCCGGCTCATAGCGCAAAAGCCTGCGGGCCTCGGACTGAAGCGCGAGGCCGGGAAGGCATGAGGAGGATGGGGGGGAATCTCTTATCAAAGAAATTCCCCCCGCGCCGCCCCAGGCGTTTTTTTACGCCACGCCCAGCCGCTTCTCCAGGGCCGCCACGGCCAGGGTGGTCTTGATCACCGTGTCCGGGTTTAAGGACATGGATTCGATGCCGCACTCCACCAAAAACTCCGCGAATTCGATATAGTCGCTGGGGGCCTGGCCGCAGATGCCGATGTACTTGCCTTTGCGCCGCGCCACCTCGATGACCTGCCTGACCATGCGTTTCACGGCCTCGTTTCGCTCGTCGTAGACATGCGCCACCAGTTCCGAATCCCGGTCCACTCCCAAAATGAGCTGCGTCAGGTCATTTGAGCCGATGGAGAAGCCGTCGAAGACCTCCAAAAACTCGTCGGCCAGGATCACGTTGGACGGTATCTCGCACATGCCGATGACCCGCAGCCCGTTTTCGCCCTGGACAAGGCCGAATTCGGCCATGGTGGCCAGCACTTGGCGCGATTCGGCCACGGTGCGCGGGAAGGGGATCATGATCTCCAGGTTGGTCAGGCCCATGTCCTCGCGGATCTTCTTCATGGCCCGGCATTCCAGGGCGAAGGCATCCTTGTAGTTGGCGTCGTAGTAGCGCGAGGCCCCGCGCCAGCCGATCATGGGGTTGTCCTCGTGCGGCTCGAACTGCGCCCCGCCGATCAGGTTGGCGTATTCGTTGGACTTGAAATCCGACAGGCGCACGATGACCGGCTTGGGATAAAACGCCGCCGCGATCATGCCCACGCCCTCGGCCAGCCTGTCCACGAAAAAGTCGGCCTTGTTCTCGTAGCCCATGGTCATTTCATAGATGGTCCGCTTGACCTCCACGTCCTTGAGCTCCCCGAAGCGCAAAAGCGCCAGGGGATGGATGCGGATGTAGGAATTGATGATGAATTCCTCGCGGGCCAGGCCCACGCCGTCGTTGGGGATGAAGCTTTTTTCGAAGGCCTGTTCGGGGCTGGCCAGGTTCATGGTGATCTTGGTCTTGGGCCGGGGCAGGCTGGCCAGATCCGTCTCCAGCACCTCGAAATCGAGAAGTCCCCGATAGATGTAGCCCGTGGGGCCCTGGGAGCAGTCCACGGTGACGTCCTCGCCGTCGGCCATGGCGTCCGTGCCGTGGCCGGTGCCCACGATGCACGGGATGCCCAGCTCCCGGCTGACGATGGCCGCGTGGCAGGTGCGGCCGCCCCGGTTGGTGACGATGGCCGAGGCGATCTTCATGATCGGCTCCCAGTCCGGGTCGGTCATGTCCGTGACCAGCACCTCGCCCTTGCGGAAGTCCTTGATCATGTGGGCTTCCTTGATGATGTGGGCCGCGCCCCTGCCGATGCGTTCGCCCACGGACTTGCCCGTGGCCGCGACCTCGCCCGGGGCGGCCAGCATGTATTTCACGAGCTTGGTCAGATCCTTTATGGCATGCACGGTCTCGGGCCGGGCCTGGACGATGTAGAGCTCGCCGGTCATGCCGTCCTTGGCCCATTCGATGTCCATGGGTTTGTGGTGTCCGGCCTTGGCCGAATAGTGGTCCTCGATGACGCAGGCCATGCGGGCCAGATCCAGCACCTCGCAGTCGTTTATGGTCAGGCGGCGGCGATCCGAATCGGGCACGGGCACGTTTTTCGTCGGCTGCTTGGCGTCCTCGGTGTAGACCATCTTGATGGCTTTTTCGCCCACCTTCTTCATGATCACGGGCTTGAAACCCAGTTTGAGCGTGGGCTTGAACACGTACCATTCGTCGGGGTTGACCGCGCCCTGGACCACGTTTTCGCCCAGGCCGTAGGCCCCGGTGACGTAGACTGCGTCGGTGAAGCCGGTTTCCGTGTCGATGCTGAACATGACGCCGCTGGCGGCCAGGTCGCTACGCACCATCTTTTGCACGGCGATGGACAGGGCGATGGAGAAGTGGTCGAAGCCCTTGTCCACCCGATACGAGATGGCCCGGTTGGTGAAAAGCGAGGCGAAGCAGCGGCCGCAGGCCTCGATGACCTCCTCGGCCCCGTGGATGTTCAGGTAGGTCTCCTGCTGTCCGGCGAAGCTGGCGTCGGGCAGGTCTTCGGCCGTGGCCGAGGAGCGCACGGCCACGTCGGCGTCCTTGCCGTACTGGTTTTCCATGGCGCGGTAGGCTTTGAGGATGGCCTGGCGCAGATCGTCGGGGAACTCCAGGTTGCGGATGAGAGAACGCACCTTGCGGCCGCGTTCGGCCAGGTTGTCCATGTCGCTGGTGTCCAGGTCGGCCAGGATGGCCTTGATCTTGTCCATGGCCCCGCTTTCGGCCAACAGGCGGCGGTAGGCCGTGGCGGTGACCGCAAATCCGTTGGGCACGCGCACCCCTTTTGGGGTCAGGGCCTGGTACATCTCGCCCAGGCTGGCGTTTTTGCCGCCGACATACGGCACGTCTTCGATGGTGATCTGGTCGAACCACAGAACCAGCGCAGTATCTTTATCCATGGCGCACTCCTTTTCGCGGCCGCGCCGCGAGGGCTTTCCGTCATGGTATGGATATCCCCGCTTGGGGGCGGCAAGTCAAGGTAGGGTGGCGGGGATGGTGGTATGGGAGAGGGGATGCTTCTGCGGCGGGAGGGCTTGCGCCGAAGGGCATCCCATGAAAGGGGGAGGGAGGCAAGGCCGTCGGATCGGGAGTTGTCCGGGCGCAGGCATGCGGATCGTGGGAAGTGGTAACCGCTTTTCTGACGACGAGAGGAAGGCATGGATGATGTTTTGAAACTGGCAGGCGACATCGCCGCCCGCATCCGGGCCGCCGGAAGCGACCGCAACCGCCAGGGCATGGCCAGATACGGCATCAACGTGGCCCATGCCGCCGGGGTGTCCGTGGCCTTCGTGCGCGGCATCCGGAAAGAGACCGGCCAGAACCAGGAACTGGCGTTGGCCTTGTGGAACACAGGGCTGCACGAGGCCAGGCTTTTGGCCTGCCTGGCCGCCGATCCGGGGCAGGTCGACGACGCGCTTGTGGAGCACTGGGTCGCGGACCTGGATTCCTGGGACATCTGCGACATGTTCACCAACAATCTGGTGCGAAAGACGCTGTTGGCCCACGACAAGGCCCGGGAATGGGCGGGGCGGCCGGAGGAGTTCGTGCGCCGGGCCGGGTTTTCGCTCATGGCGTCGTTGGCCGTACACGACAAGAAGGCGTCCGATGACCGGTTTCTGGAGTATCTGGGGCTGGTGGAGGCTGCGGCGTGCGATGGGCGAAACTTCGTGAAAAAGGCGGTCAACTGGGCGCTTCGCGGCATCGGCAAGCGGGGCGAGGCCCTGCGGCTGGCGGCCCTGGAGACGGCCCGGCGCATTCTGGATCAGGACACGCCGCAGGCGCGGTGGATCGCCCGGGACGCCATTCGGGAGTTGAGTGCGCGGGGGCCGGGGTGAGGATCGTGGGAACGTGACGTTATGGCTGGGTGGCCGGGCTCGGGGTCGGCGGCAAACGTCCGGCGGCGACGAGTTCCGCTACGCTCCACGTCGCCACCATCCGTTTCCGGCGACCCGTCGCCCGGCCTGGGCGTCCTGGTTCGACGCGGAACCCCGTGAAGAGGTTCGGGCGCGCCGTTCGGGGTTTCCAAAGGGGCCGTGCCCCTTTGGCCGCCGGAGGCATGCTAACGGCCCTACTGACCGCCGCCCTGTGCGCTAGGGCGCCTCGCAGACCTCTTCCATGCGCCAGCGGAAGGCGTTGATGGTATTGACCATAAGCATGGCGATGGTCATGGGCCCCACGCCGCCGGGAACCGGCGTTATGGCCGAGACCACGTCCTTGACGCCCTCGAAATCCACGTCGCCGCACAGCTTGCCGTTCTCGTCCCGGTTCATGCCCACGTCGATGACCACGGCCCCGGGCTTGACCATGTCCTTGGTGACCAGCTTGGCCTTGCCCACGGCGCAGATGAGGAAATCCGCCTCGCGGCATTCCTTGGCGATATCCGGGGTGCGCGAATGGCACACGGTGACCGTGGCGTTGGCGAAGGGGCCCGAGGCCGAGAGCATCATGGCCATGGGCTTGCCCACGATGTTGCTGCGCCCGAGCACCACGGCCTTTTTGCCCGACGGGCTTAAGGCGTAATATTCAAGCAGGGTCATGACCCCGGCGGGCGTACACGGCCGAAGGCCGGGCAGTTCCAATGACAACCGGCCCACGTTTTCCGGATGAAACCCGTCCACGTCCTTGCGCGGGTCCATGAGGCACAGGCAGGACGCGCTGTCCAGGGGCTCGGGCAGGGGAAGCTGCACCAGCACGCCGTCGATGTCGTCGCTGGAGCCCAGCTCCAGAACCAGCCGCTCCACATGCGACTGCTCGGTGCGGGCGTCGAGCCGCCAGGTGCGCGACACGATCCCGGCCTCCTCGCAGGCCTTTTCCTTGTTGCGCACATACACCTGCGAGGCCGAATCCTCCCCGACAAGCACCACCGCCAGACTCGGGGCGCGCCCGAACTTGCGTTTCAGCCGCTCCACGTCGCGCTTGACGCCCGCGCGCACCTCGGCCGCCACCTTCTTGCCGTCGATCAGGATCATGGGATCTCCTTTTGGGGATGGAAACGGAGGCATCGGGAGGGGAACCCCTTTTTGAAAAAAGGGGTTCCCCTCCCGGCGACGAGATCGCCAAGGTCCTGGAACGCAACGGCCACACCGTGGAAGTTCGCAA
>NZ_JAZHDB010000212.1:0-43444 GCF_036584575.1 Desulfolutivibrio sp. | reverse complement strand
GCCGAGGGCGGCACGCTCTTTCTGGACGAGATATCCGAATTGCCTCCCGCCATGCGGCCCCGGCGGGCACGGCCAGCTTGGGCCCCACCCCCAGGCCGAAGGCCGCCCCCGAGGGCAGGATGCGGCAGGACTGGCCAAGGGCCAGCCCCACGGCGGCCGAAACCTTGATGATGTCGAACCGGCCCGCCAGGGCGGCCTCGTTTAAGTTCTCCACGTCCCAGAAAACAAAGTCCGCCCGGGGGGCGTCGGGCACAAGCCCCAGTATCCAGGCTCCGAAAATGGCCATGTCGTTGGGGCAGGGAGAGACGGCCACGCAAAGGCGCTTCATGGGGCACTCCCCAGGAGCCGGGCCAGGGCCGGTCGCAGCCCGGCCAGGGCCCCTTTGAGATCCCAGTGTCCGGAGCGGCGGCTGCCCACCAGATTGGAGACGGTGCGGATCTGCAAAAAAGGCGTTTCGGCCAGACGGCAGGCCAGGGCGGCGGCGAATCCCTCCATGTTCTCCAGCAGGGCCCCGTGACGGGCATGCAGCAGGGCCGCTCGCTCCATGGTTCCGGTCACCCCGGCCACGGTCAGGGAGGCGGCCCGGCCGAAGGCGGCGGGAAGGGCCAGCCCCATGGCCGCAGCCGCCGCGTCGGGGTCGGCGCCCAGGGTCTCGTGAACCGGGCCGTCGGGGCAGATGGCCATGGGCAGGCCGATGCCCCGGGGGGCCACGCCGTCCGCCCCCGCCAGGCCGTATTCGGGCCACGTCTCCCGGATGACGCACAACGTCGCGCCCATGGGGGCCGCCTCCAGGTCGAAGCTTCCGGCCACGCCAAGCTGGACCACCCCGGAAATCTTCGGGCGTCGGGCCAGGGCCCGGCCCAGGACGGCCGCCGTAGCCACGGGGCCCACGCCGGTGCAGACCGCCAGCACCTCGCGGCCGGAAAGCGTCAGCGGGCTTTTGGGAAAGACCTCATGCGCCGCCGCGCCCTGGTCCGGGATGCCGGTCCCGGCGGGCAGGACGGCGTGCAGTTCGGTCCTGGTGGCGCAGGCCAGAAGAAGGGTCATGCGGGTCTACAGTCTCCAGTGCCACAGGCCCGCGTCGCGCACGGCCTGACGGTCAAGCGCCCCGCGCACGTCCAGGACGATGCCCTGGCCCTCGTCCCGAAACCAGGAGCGCAGGTCCAGGGGGCTTATGTCCTGCACATAGGCGGCGTGGGGCACGGCCAGGATCAGGGCGTCCAGGTCGCGAAAGGCCGACAGGGGCTCAAGGGTCAGGCCGTATTCGTGCATGGCCTCTTCGGGGGAGGCCAGGGGGTCGTGGACCAGCACCCGCACCTGGTAGTCGGCAAGCTCGCGCACGATGTCCACCACCTTGGTGTTGCGCAGATCCGGCACGTTCTCCTTGAAGGTCAGACCCAGGACGCCCACCCGGGCCCCGCGCACCCGGTGTCCGGCCCGGATCAGGCGCTTGACGGCCGTGTCGGCCACATGCTTGCCCATGCTGTCGTTGATGTGCCGTCCGGCCAGGATGACCTGGGGGTTGTAGCCCGTGCCCTGGGCCTTGAAGGTCAGGTAATAGGGATCGACGCCGATGCAGTGGCCGCCCACCAGCCCCGGACGAAAGGGCAGGAAGTTCCACTTGGTTCCGGCGGCCTCCAGCACCTCCAGGGTGTCGATGCCCATGCGCTCGAAAATGAGCGAGAGTTCGTTCATCAGCGCGATGTTGAGGTCGCGCTGGGTGTTCTCGATGACCTTGGCCGCCTCGGCCACCTTGATGCTCGAGGCCTCGTGGACTCCGGCGGTGATGATGGTTCCGTAGAGCCGGGCCAGGAGTTTCCGGGTGGGCTCGTCCTGGCCGGACACCACCTTGACGATGCGTTCCAGGGTGTGGACCTTGTCCCCGGGATTGATGCGCTCGGGGGAATAGCCCACGGTGAAGTCCCGGCCGCAGACAAGCCCGGAATGCTCCTCCATAAGCGGCACGCAGATGTCCTCGGTGAGCCCGGGATAGACCGTGGACTCGTAGACCACCACGCTGCCGGGGCTCATGTTTTTGCCCACGGTGATCGAGGCCCCGGTGACCGGGCGCAGGTCGGGATTGCGGTTGGCGTCGATGGGGGTGGGCACGGCCACGATGATCACCCCGCAGGCGGCCAGGGCGGCGGGGTCGGTGGTGTAGTCGACCTCGACCTCGGTCAGCCGGGCGGGATCGACCTCGCCGGTGCTGTCGGCCCCGGAGCGCAGTTCGTTGACCCGGCCGGGGCTGATGTCGAAGCCGACCACCCGGAAATGCCGGGACAGGGCCACCGCCAGGGGCAGCCCCACATAACCCAGGCCAACCACGGCCACGGCGCTTTTTTGGGAGACCAAATCGTCAAAATCGATCACGGCGAAACCTTCTTGTAAATATTGAGGAGGACCAGGGAACAGCCCGCAGGCGGGGAAAGGCGGCATCATGTCCTGATGCGTCGGTTCGTCCCTCCACAGGGAGGGATTCGCCCCCGGCAGGAAGGGTCTTTAGCGAACTTCGGGCCAGGCTTCAAGGCGGCGGTTTACAACCCGTCGCGGCCGCCGCATACTGGGCATATGGAATTCGACTGGAAAACCTTCCTCACCGCCCTTGGCCTGGCCTTCGTCCTGGAGGGCCTGCCCTATTTTCTGGCGGCCGAGAGGATGCCCACGGTGCTGCGCTTTTTGTCCGAGCGTCCCGCGCCGGAGTTGCGTCGGCTGGGCCTGACCGCCATCCTGGCCGGCCTTCTCGTTGTGACGCTTGTGCGCTGGTGAGGCTGACGCCGTGTTACTGCCCGCCGCCGAGAAGGCTGGAGCCCGGCCTGGGGTCGAAGGGGGCGGGCGAGAGGGGGATCTCGGCGAAGACCTTTTTTTCGGCCTCGGTCAGGGTGCGGGTGACGGTGGGTTTTTTGGGGACGAGCGAGGCGGCGGCGTCCTCTTTTTTCAGGCTGACGGGCTTGCTTAAGTGGGTGACCACCACTTCGGTCTTTGACTTGGACTGCCGCAGGGCGTGCAGTTCGGTTTCCACGATGCGTTCGGGTTTCCCGTCCGTGATTTCTTCCCGGACCTGGATCAGGTGGTCGGTGGTGGTGCCGCGGATGCCGATGCTGGCCAGGGGGGATTCGATGTGCAGGCGATCCGGGTCATGGGCCACGATTTTCCCCGTGGCGTAGCGGAAAAGCCCCTTGGCCATGTGGATTCCCTGGCGGAAATTGTCGCGATCCGTGGTGTCGTAGGCGAACTCCGCAATGCGGACCTCGCTGTCCGGGCCGATCTCCAAAACCGAATCGTCGGCGAAGACCACCTTGCCCTTGTCCGCCGGGCCGGTGGCGAGGGTGTCGGATACGAATACGGGGGCGTCCTTGGCCAGGGTGCGCGGATCGCCGCCGTCTTGTCTGGCGCTGACCACCCCGCGCAGGTCCGCCAAGACGCCCGCCGGGGCGTGGGAATCCGCCACATCGCCCGCCGGGGAGGCGGCGTTTTCGGCGGCCGGAGCCAGGGCGGAAAGGGCCGAAAAACACAGCAGGCAGACCGTTGCCGACATCAAAAGGTACCGATTCATGGCCTGTGTCCTCGCGTAGGCGTCAGGGATGGTCGCGGGCGCTGCCGCTTCTGGCCAAAAGACTGCGAATGTCGCTTAATTCCGCATGGATAACGCGCAGCAGCTCGGCCGCATCGCCTTTTTCCTCAAGTTTTTTTCGCGCGCCCTCAATGGTCAACCCGTCCTCGTGGAGCAGGGTTCTGATACGGGCGATGAGCCGCACATGCTCGTCGGTGTAGAGCCGTTGCCCTTTCGGGGTGCGGATGGGGGAAAGACCGGGGAACTCGCTTTCCCAAAAGCGCAGGACAAAGGGCTTGACGCCGCACAGCCGGGCCGCCTCGCCGATTTTATAGGTTTTCGGGTCCATGACCGGACTGATGTGCGCCAAGTCGTGTCCCACGGTCAAGCCCCCATGTCCGAGGCGATACGGGTCCGGGCGCGGCCCGGGGGCGTCAGGAGAAGCGCACGGGGAGGACCGTGGCCAGATGTCTGGTCAGGGCCTCGCGTTCCTTGTCCACGTCCTTGTCCTTGAGGGTGCGTTCGTCGTGGCGGTAGGTCAGGCGGAAGGTCAGGTTGCGCTCGGCGCCGCCCTCGGGGACGAACAGGTCGGCCAAAAACACGTCGCGCAGAAGCGGCGTTTTTTTTGCGGCGAGGGCCTCCAGGACGGCTCTGACGGACAGCTCGGCCGGGGCGATGACCGTGATGTCGCGGCGCACAGGCGGATAGACGGGCAGCGGCCTGAAGGCGATCCTGGTCTTGGCGGACAACTCGGCCAGAAGGTCCAGGGAGACCTCGGCCAGCCACAGCTCGCGCCGGGCGTGGAAGGCGTCGGCCACCTCGGGCGTCACCCGGCCGATGTAGCCGAAGTCGCGTCCGGCCAGGGTCAGCTCCACGCGCGGCGACAGCCAGGGGCTTTCCCCGGCGGCCAGGGCATAGTCGGCCCCGGGAAGCTGGAAGGCGGCCAGAAGATTTTCCACCAGCCCCTTGATGTCTTCGTAGCCGGACGTCTCGGCCGGGAAGGGCCAGCCCTCGGGGTGGCGGCTGCCGTGCAGGGCCAGCCCCAGGCGGCCATGTTCGACGCAGCCGGTTTCGGAGGCCGCGGCGGCGTGGAAGACCTTGGCCACCTCGAAAAGGCGCAGATCGGCGTTGCCCCGGGAGATGTTGATGCGCACGCTCTGCAAAAGCCCCGGCGCAAGCTCCGGGCGCATGACGTTTTGGTCCTCGGACAGGGGGTTGGCCACGGACACCCGGCAGGCCGTATCCAGGCACAATTGGTCCAGGTCGGCGTGGCCCACGAAGCTGTAGTTGACGGCCTCGTTGAGGCCCGCGCCCACGCCCCAGGCCCGCACCCGGTTCCAGAAGGAATGGGCGGACTCGGCCGCCGTGGCCGTGTCCAGGCTGCGGGCGATGGCGGGCAGTACCGGCTCGATGCGGTCCATGCCGTAGACGCGGCCCACCTCTTCGATGAGATCCACCTCGCGTTCAAGGTCCAGGCGGTGGGACGGCGGCAGCACCGCCAGTCCATCGCCGGACTCCGCGCCCAGGACGCAGCCCAGGGCGGCCAGGGTGTCGCGGCAGAAGGCGTCCGTCAGGGGCACGCCCAGAAGTTTTTCGGCCCGGGCCTTGCGGAAGGCCAGCTGGGGGGCGGCGAAGGGCCGGGGCTCGGCCAGGGCCGTGCCCGCGAGCACCTGTCCCCCGGCGGTCTGCTGGATGAGCGACACGGCCCGGTCAAGGGCGTAGGCCGAGCCCACCTGATCCACGCCGCGCTCGAAGCGGTAGGAGGCCTCGCTTGGGATGCCCAGGCGGCGGGCGGTCTTGCGGATGGTGGCCGGGTTGAACACGGCGCACTCCAAAAAGACCTCGGTGCTTTTCGCGGTCATCTCGGAGTTTTCGCCGCCCATGACCCCGGCCAGCCCCACGGGCTTCTCGGCGTCCCAGATGAGCAGGTCGCGGCAGGTCAGGGTGCGCTTCTGGCCGTCCAGGGTGGTGAACGTCATGCCGTCTGCGGCCGGGGCCACCCGGACCACGTTTCCGGCCAGGATGTCCCGGTCGAAGGCGTGCATGGGCTGCCCAAGCTCGAAGAGCACATAGTTGGTCACGTCCACCACGTTGCTGATGGGCCGCTGGCCCACGGCCAAAAGCCGGTAGCGCAGCCAGTCCGGGCTTTTGCCCACGCTGAGATTTTTGATGCGCCTGCCCCGGTAGACCGGGCACAAGGCCGGGTCCGCGATCTCGAGGCGCACCTCCCGGGCCGCATCCTCGGCGGTAGGGGCCGTCTCCGAGAAGGCGACGGCGGGCAGGGTCAGGGGCAGCCCGAAGGCCATGGCCGTCTCCCGGGCCAGGCCCAGGACGCTTAGGCAGTCGGCCCTATTGGGGGTGATGGACACGTCGAGCACGCAGGTGTCCAGGCCAAGGGCCTCGGCCAGGGGCGTGCCCGGGGCGGGGTCGCCGGAAAGGACCATGATGCCGGAGCTTTCCTCGGAAAGGCCCAGTTCGGATTCGGAACAGATCATACCGTGCGAGGACTGGCCGCGAATCTTGCTTTTTTTGATCTCCATGCCGTTTGGCAGCACCGCGCCCACGGTGGCCACGGGCACGCACTGTCCGGCGGCCACGTTGGGCGCGCCGCACACAATGGAAAGCGCCTCGGGGCCGCCCACGTCCACGGAGCACAGCGACAGCTTGTCCGCGTCGGGATGGGGGGCCCGGGTCAGCACCTTGCCCGTCACCACGCCGGAGAGCCCGGCAAAGGGGTTGTGGATGTCCTCGACCTCAAGGCCGAGCATGGTCAGGCGGTCGGCCAGGGTCTGGGGGGGGCCGTCGTAGGGGGTGAACTCGCGCAGCCAGGCAAGACTCAAAAGCATGTCGTTTCTCCACCAAGGGTCGAAGGATGCCGGGGACAGGCCGAAGGGCCGGAAGTCTTAGGGCCTGTTCCTGTCGGACGGATATTTCGTGCAGGAGTCCCGCGCCGTCATGTCAGCCTCACGGCGTTTTGCCGGGCCAGCCGGACAAAGGGCTCGGTCGCGTTGCCCGGGGCCTTGGCGGTGACGATGTCCAGTTTCTGGTTCCCTATGCGGTCTAAAATGGCCCGGCGGATGGCCCGGCGCACCGTGCGGTCCATGCGCCCGGAATAAATGAGCAGGTCGATGTCCCCACCCCTTTTGGCGTCGTCCACCCGCGATCCGAACAGGTAGACTTCAGCCGCCGGATCGTAGGCGGCCACCACGCTGACAATGGCTTGTTTTTCCTCGTCGGAAAGGCGCATGGGCCACCGCCGTATTCCCCGGGTCGCCGCCGGGATTCGACGTTACGCGAACTGGCGCAAAAACCGGATGTCGTTTTCAAAAAACATGCGCAGGTCGCCGATGCCGTACTTGAGCATGGCCACCCGCTCCACGCCCATGCCGAAGGCGAAGCCGGTATAGAGCTCGGGATCGTAGCCGACGCTGGCGAAGACGTTGGGATCGACCATGCCGCAACCAAGGATCTCCACCCAGCCCGTGCCCTTGCACACCCGGCAGGCAGCCTCTCCGGCCGTGCCCGTTCCGCCGCACAGGACGCAGGAGATGTCCACCTCGGCGCTGGGTTCGGTGAAGGGGAAAAAGCTCGGCCGGAAACGCACCTTGGTCCCGGGGCCGAAGATGGCGCGCACGAAATGGGTCAGGGTGCCGCGCAGGTCGGCCATGGACACGTCGTGGTCCACGTACAGTCCCTCGATCTGATGGAACATGGGGGTGTGCGTGAGATCCGAGTCCCGGCGGTAGACCTTGCCCGGGGCCACCACGGCCACGGGGGGCTTTTGGGACAGCATGGTGCGCACCTGCAGCGGCGAGGTGTGGGTGCGCAGGACGATGGAGTCGGAGATGTACAGGGTGTCCTGCATGTCCCGGGCGGGGTGCTCCGGGGGCATGTTCAGGGCCTCGAAGTTGTAATAGTCGGTCTCGATCTCGGGACCGGACACGATGTCGTAGCCCAGGCGCTCGAAGACCCGGCAGATGTCGGCGGTTACGAGGTTTACGGGATGGCGGCTCCCGGCGAAGGGAGTCCGGCCCGGCAGGCTGGGGTCGAAGGCCGCAAGCCTGGCCACGCTTTCGGCCCGGGCCAGTTCGGCCAGCCGCGCGTCATGGCGCTCGGTGAGCGTCTGCTTGGCGCGGTTGGCGGCCTGCCCGGCCTCGCGGCGCTCGTCGGCGGAAAGCGACGGCAAAAGGGCCATGGCCTGGGCCAGACGCCCCTTGCGTCCGAGAAAGGCCACCCGGGCATCTTCCAGGGCCTCGAACGTCGAAGCCTGGTCGAGGAGCGACACGCACTCCCCGACCAGGCTTTCCAGTTCGGAAAGAAGGGTCGGCGCCGACACGCCTAGACCGCCTGGGCTTTGGCCAGCTCCACCAGTTTGCCGAAGCTGTCCTTTTCACGCACGGCCAGATCGGCCAGAACCTTGCGGTCCAGTTCCACGCCGGCCAGGGCCAGACCGCGAATGAACACGCTGTAGGACATGCCGTGTTCCCGGGCGGCGGCGTTGATGCGCATGATCCACAGCTTGCGGAACTCGCGCTTTTTGGTCTTGCGGTCGCGGTAGGCGTAGGCCAGGGAGCGTTCGACGGTTTCCCGTGCGGTTTCGTACAGCTTGCTGCGCGCGCCGACGTAGCCCTTGGCCAACTTCAAATATTTTTTATGCCGCTTATGGGCGGCCTGGCCTCTTTTTACTCTCATGACGTCATCTCCTTGGACGGACGGCTACGCGGCCATCCGTGTATGGTGTCGAAGCGCGGGCGGTTGACCGCACCGGGACGGCAAACGCGCTTCTTTTCGTGGCGAGGGTCTTTGGGGGAGCGCCCGGGACCACTCGATGGACTTTTGACCTCGGCGCACCAGGCGCGCCTTCCAGCCTTGTCTTACCAGCCTTGCCTCCCCGCGTTTCCGGCGGGGCCATGACCTGGACCGCACCCATTCCCCATGGCGCTCACCCGGGGTAGACGCGGGCCAATGCCGACGCTAGGCGTAGGGCAGAAGCTTTTTGACGGCCTTGATGTTGGCCGAATCGACCAGGGTTCCCTGGCCCAGGCGGCGGGTGCGCTTGGCGTTTTTCTTGGTCAGAATGTGACGCAGGTTCTGACGGCGCCGTTTGAACTTGCCGCTTCCGGTCACGCTGAAACGCTTGGCGGCGCTTCTATTGGTCTTCATCTTGGGCATTTGCGGACTCCTTTATGGATTCCCGGGCCATGCAGGCGACCGGGGGATCACTTCCGGGGATCACTTCTTCGGTTGCGGGGCCAGAAGCATGGTCATGGTGCGGCCCTCGGACTTGGGCTCCTGCTCCGTCTTGGCCAGTTCGCCCAGATCGACCACGATCCGGTTCAAAATGGTCAGCCCCCGGTCCTTGTGCACAATCTCGCGGCCTCGGAAAAACACGGTGACCTTGCAGCGGTCCCCGGCCTCGAGAAACCGCCGGATATGCTTGAGCTTGGTCAGATAGTCATGTTCATCCGTCTTCGGGCGGACCTTGATTTCCTTGAGCTGGATGACGGTCTGCTTTTTCCGGGCTTCCTGCTGCTTTTTTTGCTGCTGATACTTGAACTTCCCGAAATCCATGATGCGGCAGACCGGAGGTTCGGCGCCAGACGCCACCTCGACCAGATCAAGCCCCTTTTCCTGGGCGATGCGGAGGGCCTCGGAAGTGGGAATGATGCCCAATTGTTGACCGTCATCCGCAATGACCCGCACTTCGCGGGCGCGAATCCTGTGGTTGCACCGGGGTTCACTGGGAGCAGAATTTATAGCTCATACCTCCACGCTTAAACGGTTCCTGGCAGTCGGCCAGGATCAAGAAAATCACTTCGTCAAGCGGTTTGAGCCCCAGGTTTTCCCCGGAGCGCAGCCGGACGTTGACCCCGCCGAGTTCCTTTTCCTTGTCCCCTATCACCAACATGTAGGGGATCTTTTCCATCTGGGCCTCGCGTACCTTGAAGCCCAGCTTTTCATTGCGATCATCCAGCTCGACCCGGATTCCGGCCTCGCGCAGCCGGTCCATGACTTGGCCCGCAAATTCGTCCTGGGCCTCGGTGACCGTGAGCACCCGGGCCTGCACCGGCGTCAGCCACGTGGGCAGCGCCCCGGCCGTGTGCTCGATCAAAACGCCCAAGAAACGCTCCACCGCGCCAAGAATCACCCGATGCAGCATCACCGGCCGCTTCCGGGCTCCATCCGAGTCCGTGTAAACCAGATCGAAGCGTTCCGGCAAGGTGAAATCGCACTGGATGGTGGCGCATTGCCACCGGCGCTCTAAGGCATCCTTGAGCTTGATGTCAATCTTGGGGCCGTAAAACGCCCCGTCGCCGGCGTTGATCTCGTAGGGCAGCCCCAGGGCGTCCAGGGCCTCGGTCAGGGCCGAGGTGGCCCGGTCCCAGTCCTCGTCGCTGCCGATGGATTTTTCCGGCCGGGTGGACAGCTCCACCTCGAAATCGAATCCGAAAAGGCCCACCATGTCCTGCACGAAACGCACGACGCCGGTGATCTCCTCCAAAAGCTGGTCCGGACGGCACAGGATGTGGGCGTCGTCCTGGGTGAACTGGCGCACCCGCAAAAGCCCGTGCAACACGCCGGACTTCTCGTGGCGATGCACCACGCCGAGTTCGAAGTAGCGCAGCGGCAGGTCGCGATAGCTGCGGATGCGGGATTTGTAGATGAGCATGTGGGCCAGGCAGTTCATGGGCTTGATGCCGTAGACCTGCTCGTCGATGGCCGTGAAATACATGTTCTCGCGATAGTTTTCGTAGTGCCCGGAACGCTCCCACAACTCGCGCTTTAAGATCTGCGGGCCGCGCACGATGTGGTAGCCGCGCCGCAGGTGCTCCCGGCGCTCGAAATCCTCCAGGATGGTGCGGATCAGCTCGCCCTTGGGATGCCAGATGGCCATGCCCGGCCCGGCCTCGTCGGAGAAGCTGAACAGGTCGAGCTGGGTTCCGATGCGCCGATGGTCGCGCTTTTTGGCCTCCTCCAGGTGATGGAGGTAGGTCTTTAAGTCCTTTTCCGAGGCGAACGCCGTGCCGTAGATGCGTTGCAGCATGGGCCGCTTTTCGTCGCCGCGCCAGTAGGCCCCGGCCACGGACAAAAGCTTGAAGGCCTTGAGGTGTCCCGAGGACGGGATGTGCGGGCCGCGGCACAGGTCGGTGAAGGCGCCGTTGGTATATAAGGACACGGTGTCGCCCTTGGCGATCTCGTCCAAAATCTCGATCTTGTAGTCCTCGCCCGCATCCGCAAAAAAGGTCCGGGCCTCGTCGCGGGGCAACTCGCGGCGCGAAAAGGGGGTGTCGGCGGCCACGGCGCGGTGCATCTCGGCCTCGATGGCCTCCAGGTCTTCCGGCGTGAACGGGCGCTCGAAGGCGAAATCGTAGTAGAAGCCGTTCTCGATGGCCGGGCCGATGGTGACCTTGACCGAGGGGAAGAGCTTTTTCACGGCCTCGGCCATGATGTGGGCGGCGGAGTGGCGGATGACCTCCAGGCCCTCGGGGGCGTCGGCGGACACGGGTTCGAGCTCGCGACAGTCGGCAGGGATGGGGGTGGTCAGATCGATAAGGGTCTGGCCGCACCGGCACAAGAGGGTGTTTTTGACACGCTTTCCGGAAAGGGCCTTGGCCAAGACCTGGCCACAGGCTTCGCCCTGTCCGGCTTCCACTGTTTTGTCCTCGACACGGACCTGCACGGCGCTATCTCCCCAGGGCGGTTGGAACCCGCCCGCGCGTCATCTCCGACGCTCAATACAAAGAAGGGGAGGCCAGGGCCTCCCCGGGATTACATGGTAGGACCGAGGAGATTTGAACTCCTGACTTCTTGCGTGTCAAGCAAGCGCTCTCCCCCTGAGCTACGGTCCTAAGCCAAACGGGAAGGGGTTTCTTGCCCCAAAGGCGGGGGGAAGTCAAGATTGGCCCGGCGGGAAAGAGGAAATTTTTTGAGGGAGGGTGGGTTGGCGCAGGGAAGTCCGGATTTGGGCTGGGGAGGTCGAGGGGTTTTTACTCAGGGGAGGAGAGAAAATAACGTTGGGGAGGATGGGAAAATGAGAATAGTTAATAACTTCATGTTGTTAAGTATGAATATCAAGGGGTTACGAAGGTCACGTCATGCATCAACCCTACCTTTATGATTCAATAATCCGCGCTTATTGCTGATTGAAACTTGCGCCTATCGGAAAATTAATTCATAATTTATAAACCGTTGACATTTCTAGCTAACAAGCTTGAAATATTGGAGATTATTCTTTATTTAAAATATAGCTAGCACACAGATGTAACTTCGACATAGCCCTTTCACTAAAACCGGCTGAGGACTGAGTATGATAAAATTTATCTCAAAAGCAAGTTCGAAAAAACTTATTTTATTCATCCACGGATTTACGGGAGGGGAAGATTCGTGGGTAAATAATGACAGCAAACATTTCGGGGAACTGCTTAGTTCCGAAGAAAATGTAGATAAATATAGTGTTGCTGAATTTGTTTATCATACAAAAATTTCCGACAATACTGTCCCCAAAAGTATTTTTAGACGATTATGGTCACACGGAAGCGACCCAATAAAAAAGACTGTTAAAATTAACGAGATATCTGAACTTTTAAAAACAGAGATTCTTGTGACTTTACGCGAATATAATGAGATAATTATTATCGCACACAGCATGGGGGGATTAGTCACAAAATCGTATATTCTTAAATGTCTTGAGGAACAACTTAATCACAAGTGCGTTTTATTTATATCATTAGCTGTACCTCACAAAGGTTCAGAAATTGCAACACTTGGAAATTTATTTTCCAGTAACGAGCAGATTTCCGACCTTCGTCCTCTTAGTGAATACATCAATGACGCCAACAAACAGTGGGAAGAGTGCAAACAAGAATTACTACCTCAACTAGTTTATATTTATGGAATACATGACTCAGTAGTACCGAAAGTAAGTGCCGCACCATCCCAACCGTGGCACGCCGTAGACCACGATCATTTAAGCATATCAAAGCCAAAAGACATTGACGACTTAATCGTAATTGTAGTTTTGGCAACAATAGCAAAAAATATAACTGAATTAAAATTAAAAAAGACATTTTTACTTCAACAACTTGACGATCCATCAAAATATGATCGTGAAGATTTTGTAATCAAAATGATCATTGCAGACTTGTACAGTGCAACAATTTCAAATGCTAAAACTCTTTTTTACAATACAGATATCGCTCAGCGGACCCTCAAAGATGACGACATTTCGATGCAAGCATTAGAAGATTTATATGTCAAAATTCAAGTTATATACAACGATGTATATGCTCTGTTTTGCGGTGGGAAAATAAATGACTCAAACGAACTTCTGAGCACTGTTTACAACAAAATATGCGAAGAAAACATAACGCCATTACGCGCGATTGCTGACAACATCAGTCAACATCACAAGAAAGGGATGATTCACCATTTAGCCAACGATAAATCACAAAATATCTGGTGGTCATTGCGGACTAATTATGAAGAGCTGGAAGGAATAAGAAATGCTAAACCATAACCTTCCTTTTGCAAATTTAAATAATGATTTTTATACTTATGCACTGAGAATTCTGATTTTGTTAAAACATTTAGACAAGACCGCAAAATCAAACAAGCCTATACTGACACTTAGGCGGTTATTTTTGTATGACTATTTACTCAATCGCCCTTTCTTGTTAAGAATCTTACTTAAAAAAAATGGATTAGGGGAATTAAATATTTTAGCATATGAAAAAACTGACATTCGAACCCCGAATCTGCAATATATCATTGAAAATCAGCGACTTGAAATTGTATTAAACGCACTCACATCAGCTGAGATAGCTAGCATCGCTTTTTCCAACGAACTTGGGTTAGTGTTTTTACATACTGATCGTGGCGGGGATATTTTGCAACTAATTGACACAAAATTTTTTGCTAGACTTGAAAATCACGCACAATCAATGAAACCACTTCAAACCAAGAAAGAATCATTTTTGGCATTAGAAATCAATAAAATCCATCAGGAATATTAAAGATGCAAAAACATCTACTAATCCTCACAAAACTTAGAATCATCGGATCAAGGAAAAATTACGATGTTAATTTCAGCACTGGTCTAAACATAATTCTTGGAGATTCTGACACTGGGAAGTCTAGCATTTTAGAGCTCATAAACTATTGTTTTGGGGCGTCTTCAATTAATCTTTGTGACGAACTAGAAGCAACAGGTAAGTTTTGTCTCTTAGAGCTTAGACTTGGCAGCGACATATTTACAATCAAAAGAGATTTGCTTAACAATAAGTTGTGGATAAGTATTTATAATTGTACCATCGACTCAATTACCACAAACCATACCCCTTACCTGCTGTCCACTTCCGTCCAAAAGATAGCTCCTGACGGATTGCTCTCTGATTTCATGCTTTCGAGACTCGATCTACCCATAATTAATATCAAACAAGCACCTACAAAAGATGATTCTACCATGGCGAGGTTAAGCTTTCGAGACATTTTCAAATATTTGTACCTGGATCAAGATGACATTGGCAGCAAAGGTCTCCTCGATCAGAAAAATTTTGTTATTGCTTTGAAAAATCGACAAGTTTTCAAGTACATATTTGATTTTCTTGACGAAGAGATATCTGAATTACAAGGAAATATAGCCGAAACAACCACTGCCAGAAACGCTTTTTCGCAACGCCTAAGAATTATAACTGAATTTCTCGCTGAAGCCAATTTTGAAAATAGCAAGCAAATCACCTCCGGTATGTCTATACTGCAAGAAAAACTTGAGGCTTCACAATCTGCAATTGATGATATTTCAAAAAAAATGCACTCAAACACAGAAGCAGTTTCTGATGCGCGAAAAACTTTATTTACACTGAGAAATACAGAAAATTCTTTAAGAATGTTGTTACAAAACACGCAAAAAAATATTGAACGTTATGTTAGGCTAAAGAATGATTATTTTCAAGATTTAGATAAATTAGTCACTGCAAAAAAATTAGTTCAAGCAATTCCTGACCTCACAGCCCCAACGAAATGTCCTATTTGTAGCAATATATTGAGCAAGCCAATACTTGAAAGCTATTTTCACAATCATGACGTCGAAATAATTTCTTTTGAAACTAAATCCTTAAAGCAAAAAATACGTGAGATTTCAAGCATTTTGGACTCTGAGCGACTTAAACAGCAAGACTTTGAAGTCCAACTGGAAACTCATAAACAGTCGATACGTGAGATTAGTGTTTTTTTTGACGAACAAACAAAAAATATGATTTCTCCTTATATTGAGGAAAGAGATGCACTAATAAGTCTTACAGCTAAAATTCAAGAAGAAATTAGGCACAAAAACGATTTTCTTAAAATATCAAATAAAAAAACGATGATCATTGATCAAATTGAAACATGCAATGCCTCACTAGCTTCTCTCCAAAAGAAACTAGAAGAACTTATCAGCAAAGCTCCCTCCGAAGAAGAAATCCTTGGAACCCTCTCCAATTATTTGCGTCGTTATCTTGATTTTATTTCTATTTCAAATAGAACAGGAATTCACATTAGTAGCAAAACATACCTACCGATTATTCGTGGACGTGATTATGTCAATTTAACCTCCGGAGGCCTCCGTACAATTGTGTCAGTGGGATATTTTCTATCAATCTTCAACTACTCTTTGGATAAAAATGTTTCTATTCCTTCATTTTTAATGCTCGACTCTATAGGGAAATATCTGAGCAAAACAACTAAACGAAAATATATGGACGAAACAGACGCCCGAGAAGACAAAAAAGAGAATATTAGCGATCCCAAAAAATATGAACATATGTATAAATATTTGCTTGCTTTGATTGACATCGCAACAAGGAATGGCAAAGAATCACAAATCATCATCGTTGACAATGATTTACCATTAACTATTGAGTCTGAACTTTCAGACCATATCATTATCGAATTTCATCCTGACTCTGATGGTAGCCATCCTGTTGGACTTATTGACGATGCGCCTCCAATCGATTATTCTTAACAAAGCTAGTGTGCGTCCATATTTTATTGCTTCGTGAATTGTCCTTCGTCAACTGTATCAAACTCCAGTAAATAATTAAAAAAACCCTCGTCACCCTTCTTCTCAGGACGGCGTGTGCCTATCTGCACAATATTCCAAAAAAAAGAGCTACCTAAATCTTCTCCAACACAATCTTCCCCTCTTACTCACCGAAAACCGAAACTCGTCGCCTCCGCTGAATCCGTAATTCTTCAGCAGAGTTGCCCCCAGGTGCAGGACCGTCTTTTTGATTTTCGGGGGACCGCTCACGCCCAGGCTTTCCATGCCCGTGATCTTGTAAAACTTCTTGTCCAGCATCACCAGCCGCGCCAGAGAGCATTTCACCTTCGGCATCTTGACGCCGAGGGCATCCATGATCCGCTGGGCGGATTTTTCTTCGACTTGGCCCACGGCCGACGATATTTCGGATTCTATGGAGAGACTCCGTCCTGGTCAATATCGCCAGCACGAATCCATCGTTCCTTTTTGGATTCCGGTCTGCGCCCCAGGCGCAGCCATCTTTGCAACCGCCAAAACCCTGATCACTCCCCGCCATCCATCCGCACGATCTTGAAAACTTGACTTCGCATCATAGAATGATATCATAAAAACATGAACAATCGGCTTCGCAGGACACTTGAAGCCATCCGCGCCAAGCCCGAGCGGGGCGATATCGCATGGTCCGCCGTGGAGGCGCTGTTGCTCGCGCTTGGTTGCCGAAAACTTGAAGGCGACGGGTCGCGCGTCCGCTTCGTCTCGGCGGACGGGGCCATCCTGCGCATTCACCGGCCACACCCCAGGCCGGTTCTGGACAAAGGCGCGGTCAAGTCCGTGCGCCGATTCCTCAGCGAAATGGAGATCGAACAATGAACGCGTTTCAGTACAAAGGCTATCTTGGGAAGTTTGAATTCGAGTCTGGCGATGACGCTTTTCATGGGGAAATTTCCGGAATACGCGACGTGATTCACTTCACCGGCCGTTCCGTTGACGAGTTGCGCCAGGCCTTTCAGGAGGCGGTGGATGATTATCTGGCCACCTGTGCGGAGATCGGCAAGCCCCCCGAAAAACCCTATTCCGGTCGTTTCATGGTTCGGGTTTCGCCTGAAATTCACCGTCTGGCGGAATCCGCCGCCAAAGTGACGGGAAAAAGCCTGAACGCCTTTGCCGCCGAGACCCTGGAACGGGCCGCGAGGGAGGCGATCCAGGCGTAATATGGCGCATGTGCCGTCTGTTTGCTGTCGAATATCGGTTTCGTCCCTATCGCCATCGCCAAGCTTTCATTTCTCCCCGTACTCCGCTACGCACGGACATCCCTGACGCATCGCCGTCCTGTCCCTTCACCACGCAGAGGAAAAACCATGTCCGCAAAAACGGTCCTGTCCTCCCTCATGGTCTGGATGATCCTGCTGGCTGCGGCGAACTGCTGCATAGCGGCGGACGACCTGACGCTGGCCGACGCCTGGAGGGTCATCGCCAGCAAACGGTTCGTGGACCTGACGCATGCCTTCGCGCCCGGGATTCCGCATTGGCAGGGTTTTCCCGACGAGACGCGCCAGACCGTCTACGGGTATGAACCGGGCCAGGGGACCATGGGCAGCGGGTTTTATGCGCAGACTTTCACGCATGTGGGGCAGTGGGGCACCCATGTCGACCCCCCGGCGCATTTCGTGCCGGGGCTTCGCACGGTGGATCAGATCGACGTCAAGGAGATGATCCTGCCGCTGGTGGTCCTCGACGTGCACGAGGCGGCGGCGAAAAACCCCGACTACACCGTGACCATGGACGACGTCCGGGCCTGGGAGACGCGCCACGGCCAGATCCCCCGGGGGGCGTTCGTGGCCCTGCGCACGGACTGGTCCACCCGCTGGCCGGACATGGCCGCCATGCAGAACAAGGACGCGGGCGGCATCTCCCACACGCCCGGCTGGAGCCTGGAGGTGCTGCGGTATCTCTATGAGGAGCGCGGCGTCACGGCGTCCGGCCACGAGACGACGGACACGGACCCGGGCGCGGCGACATCGCGCAATGACTATTCCCTGGAGGCCTACATTCTGGGCCGCAATCGCTATCAGATCGAGCTTCTGGCGCACCTGGACGAGGTCCCGGAATCCGGCGCGCTGGTCGTGGCGGCCTTCCCCAAGCCGAAGGAGGGATCGGGCTTCCCGGCCCGGGTGTTCGCCATCCTGCCGTGAAGGCCTGTCGCCGGGTTGCCCAATTCGCTGACGTGAAGAACGAGGCTTCTCATCGCACAGATTTTGGGGGCGAGGGAAGCCGGTCCTGGGGAAGGGCCGGGGCGGGGAAACGACAACTCCCGATTCATCCATGGACGCCGCCGTTCGATATCACGAGGCCAAGAAAACCAGAGCCGAACAGTGACCCCCTTGTCAACGCCCTTGCACATGCGCGTAATCTTTTGTTACTTGACCACAGAACGTGAGCAGAGAAGTCACCACTCTTAACGCGCCAGGATTTCCCAGTGAGGCGGACCAGGATTTCCCAGAATATCAATTGTCTCTCCAGGAATGAGGATACTATGATCCATCGTTTCAGACTCACAGGAGCCACCATCTGCGTTTCGTGTCTGCTGATGATACTTTTTGGGATCAGCGCTTCTGTCTCTTGGGCCAAGGACATCGTCCCCGTTGGTGAAAAGGTAGCGGTAGATGCCAAAGGCCACGACATTTACCAGATTAACGCCAACGGGATCAGAATCGGGTACAAGTTGGTCGGTTCCGGTGAACCACTGCTGTTGCTTACTGGGCTCGGCGGCACGATGGAGAGCTGGGTGCCTGAATTAATCGAAGAGGCGTCGAAAAAGTATCAATTGATCATCATGGACAACCGGGGAATGGGATATTCTACGGATAATGGCCAAAAATTCACGTATCGTCTTTTCGCTCAAGATGTGATTGGCTTGTTGGATGCACTTGGAGTCCAAAAAACAAACGTACTTGGGTATTCTCAATCGAGCGTGACCACACAAAATTTGCTTCTTTACTCTCCTGATCGCATCAACAAGGCTATCATCCACGCCACTTCAACCGATGGAAAAGACGTTGCCGCTGTTTTTAAGCACATAGCTTTGCCTGATAATCCTACGATAAAAAAACAAATTCAGGCTGCCATGGGCTGGAAGACCCCTTTGAAAAAGATGGCGCTGATCAAGAATCAGGTCATGTTGCTGGTAGGTACGGCGGATACTGTCGTGGGCACGAAGAGCTCAAAGATTTTGGCGAGTCTGATCCCTGGCGCCTGGTTGGTTCAGTTCAAAGGTGGAACGCACCATTTGCAATTTGAAGCACCCGCCGCCTTCACCCGGATCGTCTTGACCTTCTTGGCTATGGACGAAACGGTTCCTGCCAAGCAAAATCCATAGGGTAGGGAAGAGTGAATGGTGTGGGAAAGGGCGACAACCGAAGAGGCCCCCACCATCCGAGAACAAATAGAGCCCCCGGTGTTACCCGGGAGGCTGTCTGTTCAATAACCGTTGCTTAGGAAACGTCTCTCGAGTTTAAAAGAGTTACTTGTCATCGCTACGTAAGCACCGCCAATGTCTTGTGATATAATAAGGATAAATGTCTCTGTTCATGTGTCCTGGTCGTTTAAGAGTGACCGCATCCAATGATCGGTCGAAAGAGGAAGTCATGGCAAACGGGGATTCAAAAAGGCCTGGCGGTATTTTGCCAAGCGACGACTTGAATATGGTCAAGCCCATCACCCGGCGGAAGTTCATGAAATATTCCGTTGGAATGGCCGCAGCGCTCTATCTGGGCAGATCGATTTCAGGCTCTGCTGGGGCCGCTGTCAACGGTCAGGCTCCAACCTACCCGATTGATTCCACGGTCCTTACGACAAAAGACCGGGTGCTGGTATTCCCCGCCATCTCGCCGGGGCTCACGGCGTCCCAGCTCCCGCAGATATCCCGGTACAGTACGTACGGCTACGGCAACGCTACGTTTGGCCCTGGGCTCGAGAACGTGCAGCGGACCGATATCATGCCGAGCGGATACAGCAATGCTTCACCGCAAAGGCTACGCCAACTCTCAAGTTTCTTTTCCTTCACCGATGTTCATATTACCGACAAGGAATCCCCGAACCAGCTCATCTCTACGCAGCAGGTTGATCCTTTTTGTTATACAAATTCTTCAATATATTCTCCGGTTATGATGTGTACGACCCAGGTTCTCGATGCCGCCATCCAAACGATAAACGCGCTTCACAAGACAACGCCGTTCGATTTCGGCATATGCTTGGGAGATGTAAGCAATACTTCGCAACACAATGAGTTGAGATGGTATATTGACGTCATAGACGGCCAGGTCATTACACCCTGCTCCGGCGACCTGCGAGGGAACCTGACCATTGACTACCAAAAGACGTTCCAGGCCGCCGGACTCGACCCATCCATCCCCTGGTATCAGACTCTTGGCAACCATGATCATTTCTGGATAGGTACCCTCCCGGTCGACGCCGATAGCACCCTCGGCCTTCGGCAATCGTATATCACCGGTAACGTCATGGCTTCCGGATTGTTAGCCCCTGTCGATGCAGGGGCGCTGTTCCCATGCATGTACGATGTCTCGGCCAGCCTGAAAGAGCGGTCGGATTACATGGGCGTGCTCGACGGGGCAACCGCTGACGGCGCAATTGTCAAGGCTGGGCCCATTGGACAGTATTCTTCGCCTCCGACTGTCACGGCGGACAGTGCTCGCTACGCGGTGACGAAGACTCAATGGATGCAGGAATTTTTTCATACAGCCACAACGCCAATCGGCCACGGCTTCAATCTGGTTGACCCTTCGAGAATTGAAAAGGGTTTTGCCTGTTATAGTTTTGTCCCGAAATCCGATATTCCGCTCAAGATTATCGTGCTGGATAATACCCAGTCGGATACCGACGGCTCCCACGATTTCCACGCACATGGATTCCTTGACGCCGAACGTTGGGGCTGGCTTCAGGAGGAGCTTGCTGCTGGCCAGACGGCCAACCAGTTAATGATCATCGCCGCCCACATACCGATCGGTGTTTCCCCCATCGGTTCCGATATGGAATGGTGGGAGTCTGACAAAGACCCGAACGCCACGGAACACAATGCCGTCTCTTTGAACGGGTTAGTGAACGAACTCTGGAGCACTCCGAATCTTCTCATGTGGATATCGGGGCATCGCCATTTTAATACAATCAAAGCATTTCCATCACCCAATCCCAACACCCCTCAAAATGGCTTTTGGCAAGTCGAAACCTCTTCTCTAAGGGATTTCCCCCAACAGTTTCGAACATTCACGATACACCTGAACACAGACTATACCGTGTCCATCGTTGCAACCAACGTAGATCCGGCGGTGGCTGATGGAACGCCGGCCGCAACATCACGTTATTACTCCATTGCAACGGAACAAATACTGCAGAATAACTTGACTCCTAATACGCCGAATCTTGCCAACTACAATGGTATTGCTCTCGAGACAATGGACCCTAGTCGAGCGCAGAATGGCGCTTTGGATCTGACTATCAAATGGCCCCTGGTGACTGGATATGGGCCGTTTCCATCCTTACAAAGCGGCTTGTATGGTTCTCCTGTTACTAAAACAAATTCGTACCCGTCGAGCAATGCAGAGCTTTTCAAGCAGTTGAGTCCGACAATGATCGACGTTCTGAAGAAAAGGTTTCCCTAGGGGAGACATTACGGGTTCCCTTGGGTTGCTTCTCTTGACACCCTGACTGGATATGGTGGCAAGCCGGTAGGGTGCTGGGAGAAGGTCGCCAATTTGAAGGAAATGACCCACGCCAACCAACTTCCCAGGACGAAGTAGGCCTCTTTTCGCAATATGCTCATAAAAGTTGGTGACTAAACCTTCTCCAACACGATCTTCCCGGCCTCGGGCGCCGAAACCCGGAACGCATCCCCTTCGCTGAAACCGTAATTTTTCAGGAGAGTCGCCCCCAGGTGCAGCCCGGTCTTTTTGAACACCGGAGAGCCGCTCACGGCCCGTCCATCCATGCCCGCGATCTTGTAGAATTTTTCATCCAGCATCATCAGCCGCGCCAGATACGTCTTCAGCATGGGCTTTTTGACGCCCAGGGCGTCCATGATCTGCTGGGCGGATTTTCCTTCAGTGATGAGGGCACGAAGCTTCACGGCGTCGAAGTTCGATTCACGGGGCATGGGGCATCTCCTTATTTCTTTCTGAAATCATTGAGGTCATGTGCCGAGCAATAGTCATTTCCACGGGATTTGCCAAGAGATCAATCCGGGACTTATGCGCCGCATCCAATGCAGTTGTTGCGCGGGCTGAGCCGAGGCCATTTTGATTCGCGGGGGATGAATGCGCCTTTTGGGTTGGTTTGCGTGTGATCATGCTCGGAGCAGCAGTCAGCCGCCAGCGAGGAAATCAACTGCATCGTCGAGCGGGTGTCCGCCATTTCGAGCGAAACCGTCCAGGCCATGGGCCAGGCCTCCCAGGCCGTGTCCGAACTTGCCAAGCAACGCCAGGTGTTGCAGAGTCTGATCATCGACATGAAATCCGTCGGCGAGGAATCCTTAGCCCCGAAAACCCGGGCGATTGGCGGGTCGAGGCCACTCGCTCTGTCCCGGAGAGAAGGAGACGGCGTATGAGCGCAGAGCTGGGGCTTAAGCAGGACAACGAGTTGCTGCAACTGGTGACGTTCGCCATCTCGGAAGAGGAATTCGGCATCGATATCCTGCGGGTGCAGGAGATCATCCGGATCATGCCCATCACCAAGGTTCCGAACTCGCCGCCGTCCGTGGACGGGGTGATCAATCTGCGCGGCAAGGTGATCCCGGTCATCGATCTGCGCAGGCGCTTCGGCATGGGCGCCAAGGAACACGACAACTCCACCAGGATCATCGTGATCGAGATCCACGGCATGATCGTCGGCTTCGTGGTGGATGGCGTGTCAGAGGTGCTTCGGATTCAGTCGAGCACAGTGGAGCCGCCGCCTCCCGTGGTAGCGGGCGTGGAGTCGGAATACATCAAGGGCGTGGGCAAGCTCGACGACAGGCTGCTGATCCTGCTCGACATCGACAAGCTGCTCACCAGCGAGGAAATCCGTCACGCGCATTGATCCGCGTCTGGCCGTTCGCATGAAGGGGCTGCCCTCCGTTGGAGGCGGCCCTTTTTGGCGCATCCACATGCCCTCACGGCTTGGCCCGACACGAAAACGCCCCCGGGGGACTCCGCGCGAACGCCCCGGGATGCGGCCCGGGCAGGCCCGTGATCCGGTCCCGGCCGGGAAAATCACCTCGCCGCGCGCACCATCACCTGGTACCCGGCGCCGGTGAGCGGCTCCACCGCCTCCGCCCCCACCGCAAACCCTTGCCGGGCATAAAACGGCACGCTGCGTGGATTGAAGGTCTCAAGATAGCACATGGCGCCGTGGGAATCGGCCTCGGCCAGGGTTGACGCCAAAAGCCGCCCGCCAAGGCCCTGGCCCTGTCGGGCCACGGCCACCCCCATGATGGACAGGTACCACGCCGATTCGGGGATCAGCGGCGGAAGTCTGCGTTCCATGTTGGCCACCATGGACCGGTAGTTGGCGAATCCCACGGGGCCAAGCAACCGCCCAAGGGCCGCCAGCTTGTTTTCTCTGGCGTCCAGTATCCGTTTCAGGTCGCAGCTGGTGATCCAAACGGCGCACCCGTCGTCTCCGGCCTGACGGACCTGCCCGATGTCATGGCCCTCGCGGATCGACTGCTCAAAATACCGGGCCAGGCGCACCCCGGCATCGTCCTCGCAATCCGCCACAAGGGATCGATAGAAGGGGTCGTCGCCCAAGGCTGACGCCAGCGACAGGGCGAGGCTGGAAACCGTTTCGCTTTCGTGCATGGACGTTGTCCGACCTCCCGAGATTTTCCATTTCCTATCCGATCAAAATTCCGAAGTAAATCAAACGGGGAGACGGCAACCCGGACGGGCTTTGAGCCCTGGGCGCCATGGCGCCGGAGGGTGACGCAGGGAGCCGCCCATGCCGCGCCTGGGACGCCCGCGACGGTGTGTCGCGTGAAAATCAAAATGTCAGAATTTGAACGGCTCCCCTGTTCTTCAGGGACAGCCGTGAACGGGCCTGAGGCGCGAGATGACCATTTCTGCGCAGGCTGGAGGGATATCCGGAGGAGGAGGAAACGAACAAAAAATGCATAGAGGAAAATAATGAAGGAAAAGTTGCATCACTTCTTGCACTCTACAGATGAGAAAGGGTATTCTCCAAAACATTCCAAGAAATTCCAGCACGCAGAACCTTTACAGAAACGACAATATCATGAACACCTTTCGTCAGTTGGCAATACTTTTGCAAGAAAATGAATCTTTTTTGATGAATACCGTGCTCCATTATGCATTGGCGTATGGATATTCGAAGTATACGTCCACGCTTGTGGAGGCGTGGCGACTCTCGATCTCGGGTTTGACGAACGCCATATCGCAATACATTTCTGCAAATCCTGATGCGATTCCAGACATTCGGGTCGATTCAAATTACCGGGACGATGCCGTGGCCAGTTTTGGGGTGGTGGAGGCCAAGCGACATCGCAGTCGTGGCATCGATCTGGGAATGTTTCTGGGACTTTTCAAGTATTATCGTGACTCGTATCTTGATCTTGTAAAAGAAAAAATCAAAATAAATGAACTGGCATCTCAGTATTCAAGATACCTTATTCGTTGTTTCGATAGGATAGAATTATCATTTTGCATTGAGTGGGCAACTGCCTCGGAAGACATCAAATTAGAAGAATTGCAGACGAAAAATATGCTTCTGGTGAATGAAAAAAATAAGTATCTGACGCTGTTTGAAAGCTTTTTGAGCCCGTTGATTCTTCTTCGAGATGATCATATTGAAAATATGAATATGGCAGGTGTTCAGTTGTTGGAACCTCTCGAAGGAACGGGTATTTATTATTATGATCAGGAATATAGAAGACAACTTCGACATAAGAAGTCAAAAAGCATTCTGAAATTTAAGAATAAGAATATCCTGAGATTGTTTCCATGGATGGCAAGCGCCTTAACTGCTTTTGATAAATACAATGCGACGTATAATCAATTTGTTGCCAGCATATTTAATGAAACTTCTAAGATGCAGGAAGACTATTGTATAACCATTTTTCCCATGCGTGATCTCTCGAAAAAGTTTTCGGGGAAGATTATATTTTTTGATAATATTTCTGAGAAGAAAATGGCGGAGGTGCAACTTCGAGAGAGCGAGGGCAAATACCGAACCCTTGTTGAAACCATGAACGAAGGGATCCTCGTTCTCAACGAAGAACTCGTGGTCACCTATATCAATGAAATGGTGAGCTCACTATTGGGGTATCCCAAGGATGAAATCATCGGCCAGAAAATTCTGAAGTTTCTCCATGCAGAATGCAATGAAGATTTCATTGAGCAGCAGCGATTACGTAAAGAAGGTAATGCGGATTCCCATGAGTTTGTCATGGTGAAAAGCAATGGTGAGAAGGTGTTCGTTTTGTCTTCACCCACGCCGCTCTTTGACGCATCACATAAGTTTGTGGGATCATATGAAGTTCTCACCAATATTTCAAACATCAAGCTCATCGAAATGCAACTTATTCATTCGCAAAAAATGGAGACTATCGGGGTCATGGCCTCGGGTATTGCCCATGAGATTAACACGCCGCTGCAATATGTCATTGGGAATAGCAGTTTTATAAAAGAAAATATGGAAGATGTGCTGGATTTGACGACAAAGATACGAGAATCGCTTAAAATGGCTGCCTCAGAGGATATTCATGATGCGTTGCAGGGTCTCCAGCAGGCGTTCGAAGGCCTGGATATTGAGTTCATCACCGAAGAAATGCCGCGAGCGATCTCTGAGTGCATGGAGGGTTTGAACCGAATTGCCGCGATTGTAACGTCAGTGAAGCGGTTTTCCCATCCTGATTCCGATGTGTTCAAATCAATCAATGTGAACAGGGAGATAGCGAATACAATTACAATTTCCAAGAATGAATGGAAATCCGTCGCTCAGTTGACAAGTGATTTTGAGGAGAACCTGCCGAATCTGCAATGCATACCAAGCGACTTCAATCAAGTCATTTTGAATCTGATCATTAATGCGTCCCACGCCTTGCAAGAGAAGTATGGGGATACGTCGGAAAAAGGGACTATCCATATGAAGACGTATTCTGGAAAACATCATCTGTTTGTATCCGTCACCGATAATGGAGCAGGGATCCAAAAGAGCATCAGGGATAAAATATTCAGTCCGTTTTTCACGACAAAGGATGTTGGCAAAGGCACTGGGATGGGGCTGGCCATTGTCCTGAAAATTATTGAAAAACATAAAGGGAAAATATGGTTTGAATCGGAGGAAGGCCAGGGAACCACGTTTTTTGTCCAATTCCCGCTCAAGCCCGCCTTCTCCGAAGAGGTGCAGTTGAATCTGGAGGACTATGGCGACGACAGTCAAGCGCATTGACGCAATGGCCTTGTGGACATTGAGGCGGACGGATCGGTGCGCGGCGACTGGCCGAACTTTCCCAGGCAACCGGCATCCCGCGCCGCCACATTTCCGAGATGGAGAACGGAAAGCGCCCCATTGGCAAGAAAAACGCCCGCCTGCTGGCCGAGGCTCTGAACATCGACCCCCGGCGCTAGCTGGCCGTGTAGGCGCCAAGACCACACCACCATGACCCGATCGATGCGCTGTACCTCATCTACCTGGTCCTGCTCCTGGCGGTCATCATCGCCATGCGCTGGTGGCCGGGGCTGCGCCGTCGCAAATTAGACTGGCGGCAGTTCAAGGGGAAAACGCGCAAGAAAAAGTGAGCAGGTATTTCCCACGACCAGGAACAGCGTCATGAACCTGGTCGAAAAAGGCCGAGCAGTTCAGAGGCGTCGCAAAGGGAGAAGGGCCTACGGTCTTTTTGCCGTAAGCCCTTGAAATATCTGGTGCCGAGGGACAGAATCGAACTGCCGACACGGGGATTTTCAGTCCCCGTTCCTCGCTTCACGTTAGATCATGTGGCCTTACGAAATCCTTCCCAGGACGCCGCAACTGGCCGCAATGCTCGAAAAGAAGCCACGTAGGGAACCCGGCGAACTCGTGTTCAGGAACTCCGAAGGCGCAGATGGAAACTCATGCCCGCGAGTTTCCGTAAGGCCCGGGCCGTGGCCGCCCTTGGGGTTGCCGTGGAGGCCAAGCCCGGCAGGGTGACGCCATTCCGAAAAAGGGTTGAAGGATAGCCCGGACAGCATCTTGACTATGTACTAAAAATTAGTACAGTCATCTTCAAGGGGAGGCCATGGACTGGATAGTCACCATCGCGGCCAAGACCGAAAAGCGGGTCACTCGCCTGCCGGGGCAAGTTCAAAAAGCCCTGGCCCTTCTGATTGCGGACATCGAGGCGGGCGGCCCGGTGCGCGGGGACTGGCCGAACTATTCCAGGCTGCCCGGCAACCGGCATCATTGCCACCTGAAGAAAGGCCGCCCCACATATGTGGCCGTGTGGGAAGACGTGGCCGGAAAAATCAAGGTCATCGAGGTGGTCTATGCAGGCACTCACGAAAAAGCCCCCTACTGACGCCGTGGAGCTTTGCTTTACCGGCCCGGCGGCCAAGCGCCAGGAGGCCGTGGAGCTTTTGCGCGGCCTTGGCTTCGAGGCCCGGGAAGCGCCGTCCAGGCCGTGGCGGGAGGTGCTGCCCTTCGCGGACGCGGAATTGCCCGGCGTCTTTCTGGCCGGGGCGCGGTACCGCGAGGACATGACCCAGGTCGCCCTTTCCCAGGCAACCGGCATCCCGCGCCGCCACATTTCCGAGATGGAGAACGGCAAGCGTCCCATTGGCAAGAAAAACGCCCGCCTGCTGGCCGAGGCCCTGAACATCGACCCCAGGCGCTTGCTGGCCGTGTAGGCGCCAAGACCACACCACCATGACCCGATCCGACACGCTGCACCTCATCTACCTGGTCCTGCTCCTGGCGGTCATCATCGCCATGCGCTGGTGGCCGGGGCTGCGCCGTCGCAAATTAGACTGGCGGCAGTTCAAGGGGAAAACGCGCAAGAAAAAGTGAGCAGGTATTTCCCACGACCAGGAACAGCGTCATGAACTTGGTCGAAAAAGGCCGAGCAGTTCAGAGGCTTCGCAAAAGAAGAAGGGTTCAGGCGTGGCCCTTTCATCGGTCGTGGCCGCTTGCGCGTCCGCAAAAACGAAGCCGACCAACAGGAAAAAACGAAGGTGGGGCCAGAGTGGGGCCAAGAGCCTACAAACAGCAAAAAGGGGTTCCGGTTTTCACCGTAACCCCTTGAAATATCTGGTGCCGAGGGACAGAATCGAACTGCCGACACGGGGATTTTCAGTCCCCTGCTCTACCGACTGAGCTACCTCGGCGCCGGAAAGGGGTCTTTACAAAATGCCCTGGTTGTTGGCAAGAAGTTTTCCGCCCAAGCGCCGGGAAATGTCCCGGAAAATCCGTCCGGGCCGGGACGCGCGTTTTGGCCCATGCCGGGCCGGAAAAGTGAGGAGTCATGAGCAAGGCCGATAATGTCTTTTATTTCGCAGCGCTGGCGTTTTATTATGTGGTGTTGCTCTACCTCTAGCCGGGAGTGCGGCCAGGTCTTACCGCGGGCGGCCGCCTCGGGCCGAAAACCACACCTCGCATAAAAAAAGCGCACTCGCCGTCCCCAACACGAATCCCAAAAAGAGCATTCCCAGCATGGCCGTCCTCCCTGTCTAGCCGGGCGTCTCGCCCGGAATGTCCCGGCCCTTTTGCGGCGGACCGCATGGGCGGGAAACGGGCGCTGTGACGCGGGCGCCCCGGCGTGCATGGCGCGTTTCGGGATGCGCCCCCGTCCTCATGCCGGAATATCGGGGCACACCCCATGTCCCGTATTGCAAAGCCCGGGCCGATGTGTTGCGGCAGCTTCTGCCGCCTTTGTCATATCGGGGCTGGCGTGAAGCCAGCGGTTGGTGTAGGTGCCCGGTGAAGTGACAGTGATGGGATATGAAGGGGAGGGCCGCAGCCATGCCCAGGGTGCTTATCGTGGACGACAACCGCATCGTTCGCGACATGCTCAAACGGCATATCGCCATGCTTGCTGACATCGAAATCGTGGAGGCCGGAGACGGCCTGCGCGCGGTGGAGATTGTGCAGCAGACCGCCCCGGACATGATCCTTATGGACCTCATGATGCCCGGCATGGACGGCATCGAGGCCATCCGCCGCATCCGTGAAGACCCGCAGCACGCCGACATCCCCATCCTTTTTTTGTCCACCGAGACGGATCGGGGAAAATGGGTGGAGGCCTTCGAGGCCGGGGCCAACGATTTCGTGCAAAAGCCCTACGAAAAGCGGGAGCTTCTGGCCCGCATGGACACCCATTTGCGATTGGCCGCCCTGACCCGCGAACTGCGGATGAAAAACGCCCTGCTCGAACGCGAACACTATCTGGCCGGGCATGTGCAAAGCCAGCTTTTGCCGCAACGCCTGGAGTTCCCGGGATTTACGGCCAGCGCCGTCTATCAGGCCCAGGAGCAGATCGGGGGGGACTTCTACGACGCCTGGGACGACGGCGAGACCGTACGCATCGTCATGGCCGACATCAGCGGCCACGGGGCCTCGGCGGCCCTGCTCATGGCCGTGTGCAAGGGCCTGTTGTATTCCCTGGCCACCTCACGCCCGGACCCGGCCGACATGGTGGCCGAACTCAATCGCATGCTCTACGCCATGCTTGCCGGCGGCGATCTGGACATGTACGTGACCCTGGCCTTTGCCGCCGTCAGCCGCCGGACCAACACCCTGCGGTTTCTCTCCGCCGGACATGCCCCGGCCTACGTGCTGGGCGGGTCCACGCTCACCCTCGGCCCCACCGGGCCGGGGCTGGGGTTCCACCAGGACTTCACATGGCAGACCCTGACCGTCCCCTTTGCGTCGGGTTCCACGCTTTTTTTGCTCACCGACGGGGTGACGGAGCTGCGGTCCCCGACGGGGGAGTTTTTCGGCGAAAAACGGCTGGTGGACCTCTTGCATCCTGACATCGCGCCGCGGGAACTCATCGGCCGGGTCATCGACCAGGCCCTGCCGTTCTGCATGGGGCGTCTCACCGATGATCTGGCCATGCTGGCCATCCGGCGTACGGGCTAAGAATCAGGCGCGCGGGCGGTCCCGGCCGGGACTTAGTCCCCGGCGCCATAGGCCGCCACGGCCTCTGCCCGGGTCTCGAAGATTTCGAAGATGGTTCCCAGGGTGACCACCCCCACCACCTTGCGCACGTGGGGATGCAGTTCACAGATGCCCATCCGGTTTTTCCTGGCGGCGACGGCCTTGCGGATGGCCACCATGGCCCCGATGGCCTTGCTGTCCATGAAGTTCACCTGACGCAGGTCGAGCAGCAGATCCCCCCCGCCCAGGCTCGTGTAGCGGTCGAGGACCGTTTCCTTGAAGGCGTCGGAAACGGTCAAATTCACCTCGGCCTCGCCGATCTCCACCACCACGCAGTTCCCTTTTTTTTCCGACGTCACGCGCATGGGCGCTCCTTTTGTTCTGTTGAACGACAGTCCCCGGGGCGGGTGTTTCCCGATCCCGGAGCGTTACGCTGATCATTGAATGGGTGCCAGGGCCAGGACAGGCTCACGCACCTCGTAGGTTCCGGAAAGCCGGATCAGGCGTTCCAGAACCAGGTCCGTGAGCCCCTGGCCCTTGGCCAAAAGCAGGATGCCGGAGACGGTCTTGACGTCTGCGCCAAGGATCATGCCCGGGAGCAGCTCGCGCACGGAGAGGCGTTTGGGCACGAAGCCTTCTTCAAAAAACACGGCCCGCTCGAAGGCGGTCTGAATCTCGGGATCATAGGATTCGGGATGATCCCGCATCACGGAGATGGCCTTTTCCCTGGTCATCCCCTGTTGCTCCAGGTCGTCGAAATCCAGGGCCACCTTGAGGATGCGGGCCCCCATGGGCTGCTCGAGACCAACGACATAGTTGTCCGACTGGTGGGCGATGATGGCGTTTATCTCGTCCATGCGCGGGATGTTTTCCAGAAGCTTCACCGCAATGGAGGCGTGCATGCCGTAGATCTGCTCCTCCTCGGGGCCGAGGGGCTGGCCGGAATACTTCTTGGACAGGATCTCCTCGGGGATGGACACGCAGCCGATCTGGGAGAGCATGGCCGCCAGTTCCAGACGCCAGATGTTCTTGAGCTGAAGCTCTTTGGCCGTGGCCACGACCATGCGCTTGATGCGCTCGCTGCGGCCGAAGGCCTCGGGGTTGACCAGGGACAGGATTTCCACCAGCACCTTGATGCTGCCGCGCAGGGTGCCGTGCAGAAGCTCCTTTTCGGCGGTGATCAGCCGGTACTGCTCCAGGGCCGCCTCCAGGGTCTTGATCAGGGTTCCCCCGTCGCAGGGCTTGGTCAGAAACCGGAAGACATGCCCCTCGTTCACGGCCGCAATGGCCGCCTCCAGGTCCGCATGTCCGGTCAGCATGACCCGCACGGTGCTGGGGGACATTTCGCGCACATGGCGCAGAAACTGGATGCCATCCATCTTGGGCATTTTGAGATCGGAAACCACCACGGCGAAGGGGCCGGAGTTTTGCAGGCAGACGAGACCCTCCTTGCCGCCCAGAGCCGTTTCCAGGGGGAATCGCCTGTGCAGTCCCCGGCGGAAGGTGTCCAGGATGTTGGATTCGTCGTCAACGAAGAGTATTTTCTCGTTCAAGATGGAATTCCTCCGTAAGTCGTCTGGCGCAGGCCTGCCGCCAGTCCTCAATCCTGCGCCCCATGCCGGAGACCTCCAGGAAGGTGGTGTCCATGGGGTGGGGGGCGTAATCGGCGTTGAGCACCACCAGTTCGTGTTCCAGGCTGTTGGCCGCATGCACGGCCAAAAGGGTGGAGAAGCCTGGCAGGGGGGCGGCCGGAGGCGTGTGGTGCGAGAAGATGGCCGTGACCACGTTTTCGGGAAGTCCCCACAGGCCCAGCAGGTAGGCCCCGATCTCGGCGTGGGAGGCCGAGAAGATTTCCTTTTCCATGTCATGCACCGTGCGCCGTTCCGTCCGGCTTCGGGAGAGCACCTCCTGGTAGCGCTCCTCGAAGTTGGCGGCCAGAAGCAGCTTGCCCACGTCGTGCAAAAGCCCGGAGATATAGCAGTCGTCGATCTCCTGGGGCCTGCGTTCCTCGGCCTGGGCGATGGTCTTGGCGAAAAGCCCGGTGGTCAGGCTGTGTTTCCACAAGAGCTCCAGGGAAAATTCCGGAAAACGGTCCATGTTGAAACGCGAAAACAGGTGCAGGGAGATGATCAGGGCCTTGATGATCTCGGTGCCCAGGAGGTTCACGGCGTGGACCGGGCTCGATACATGGGTTCGCAGGCCGAAAAAGGCCGAATTGACAAGTTTTAAGATGTTGGCGGACATGCCCACGTCCTGGTTGATCAACTCCCCCACGATGCGTAGGGACGGCTCTTCCCGGCGCAGTTCCTGCATGAGTTCCAGATAGGTCCGGGGCAGGCTGGGCAGGGTCTCGATCTTGGCCACCACGGTCTTGACCGCCTCGTTGGAAAAGATGTCCTGGAGGGTGGTGGCCCGGTCTATGGCGGCCCGAAGTTCCCCGGCCTGGCAGGGCTTGAGCAGGAATTGGTGGGCATGGCGAACGGATTGAAGCGCCGTGTTCGTATCGGAATGTCCGGACAGGACCAGGCGGATGACGCCGGGATGGCTTGAGCGGACTTGATCGAGCAGCGTGACGCCATCCATGCCCGGCATGCGCATGTCGGCCACGATCACGTCCTGGGGGGAGCTCTGCAGGATGTCCAGGGCCCGTTTCCCGGAGGTGGCGAAGCTCATCTCCCAGTGGTCGCGCATGCCGTGCAGCATGCGGCGCAGGGCGTCGAGCACATGCTGCTCGTCGTCAACGAACAGGATGCGTTTCTTTTTCATCGCGGGATCTCGCCTCCATGGTCGCCTCCAATGGGAATGCGGATGTGGAACGTGGCGCCTTTGCCCACCTCCGATTCCACGTCGATGGTTCCGTCATGTTTGTCCACGACGATGTCATGGACGATGGCCAGCCCCTGGCCGGTGCCCCGGCCCACCTCCTTGGTGGTGAAAAAGGGGTCGAAGATTTTTTCCCGGTTGTTCTCCGGGATGCCCGTGCCGGTGTCAGTGATGGAAAGCCGGACCAGGTCTCCCTCCCGCCGGGTGACGATGGTGATGCGGCCTTTTTCCGACGTGCCGCGGACGGCGTCGCCGATGGAGTGGGCGGCGTTGATGAGCACGTTTAGGATCACCTGGTTGAAGTCGCCGGGCAGGCAATGCACGGGCGGCAGGTCGGCATCCAGGTCGGTGACCACGTCGGCCACGTATTTCCACTCGTTCCTGGCCACCAGGATGGTGTTCTCCACGGCCTTGTTGATGTCCACGGCGGTTTTCTCCTCACCGCCCGGATGGGAGAATTTTTTCATGGCCCGGACGATGGAGGCCACCCGTTCCACGCCCTCCAGGGATTGCTCCAGGGACTTGGGCACCTCTTCGGTCAAAAAGTCCAGGTCGGCGGCGGTGCGGGCCGTGTCCACCTCCCGCAGGGCCTCTCCGGCGGCGTCGCGCACCGAGGGCAGGGCCAGGGCGGACAGGGCCGCATCCAGTATGCGGTGCAGATCGGCGTAGGCGGATTGCAGGTAGTGCAGGTTGTCGCCGATGTACTGGATGGGGGTGTTGATCTCGTGGGCCACCCCGGCGGCCAGTTCCCCCACGGATTCGAGCTTTTGGGCGATGGACAGCCGCCGTTCCAGGGCCTTGCGTTCGGTGATGTCGAACACGATTTCGTACAGCACGAGCCTGCCCCGGCGCATGCCCGAGATCACGGTCTTGGTGATGGGCACGATGCGGCCGTCGGCCTTTCGCAGGCGCATTTCCTCGTCGATGAGGTTGCCGTCCAGAAACCGGCAATGGCCGGATATCTCCCGACCGCGTTTGTCCAGCCAGCCCAGGGAGCAGCAGAATTGTCCCACAAGGGCCGCCTTGTCGATCCCGATGAGGTTTTCGGCGATGGCGTTGGCGTCCATGATCTCCATGGTCTTGGGGTCGATGATGAAGATGGCGGCCCGGATGCCCAGGAGAATCTTGCGCAGGGTCTCCTCGCTCTCGCGCAGCTCCTCGGCGGCGCGGTGGCTCTGGGTTACGTCCTGGATCACGGCGATGAGATAGTCGATGGCGCCGGAGGCCCCCCGGGCGGGGGAGAGGGTGACCAGGGCCCAGACCAGGGCGCCGTCCTTGCGGCTTAAGCGCATTTCGAAGGTGTGGGTCTCGATGCGGCCGGAAAGGATGCTGAAGGTGGCCTCGTCGGCCATCTCCAGGTCGTCTTCATAGGCCACGGCGCGCAGGGCGCTCCCGGCCAGCTCCGGGCGAGGATAGCCCAGAAGCCGACACAGTTGCTCGTTGACCCGCAGGAACCGGCCGTCGGTCAGCACATGGCACATGCCCACGGCGGCCTGTTCGAAGGTGGCCCGGAAACGTTCGGAGCTCTCCTGCAGATCCTCCTCGGCCCGTTTGCGCAGGGCCGTCTCCATGGCCACCCGGAGTTGGGAAAAATCCACCGGCTTGAACAACAGGCCGTAGGGGTTCACGGCCGCGGCCTGGGTGGTGATCTCCTCCTGGGTGTAGGCGGTGACCAGGATCACCGGAATGTGGTGGCGGCGCTGGATGACGTCGCACAGGCCGATGCCGTCCATGCTTCCGGGGATGCGGATGTCCAGGAGCACGAGATCGGGGAGGGTTGTTTTGGCCATGTCCAGGGCGGTGTCCGCATCCTGGGCGATCCCGGTGCAGAAAAATCCGAGGAGGTCCAGGCGCTTGGCCAGAACCTGGGCGGAGACGGGGTCGTCCTCCACGATCAGGACGCGTTTCTGCCGCGCGCCTTCGGCCGGACGGGGCAGGACCAGGGGAGTCGTGTACATGACCGTCTCTCGCGCCGGCGCGGGGGTGAAATGGGCATGAGACGAATGTGCGCCATGGCGGTTTGATAAAAAACCATAAAATCACGGGTGTGACAAGCCGGGAGGGAAAAACGCCCGGCCGGGGGGTGGGGGAAGGGGTTATTCCGGGCGGTCCAGGAAGGCCAGCAGGGCGTCTTCGGCGGCCGGGAAATCGATGCCGCCCGAGAATTCGAAGGTCGGCAGGCCGTGCAGGCGGCGGGCGAACGTCTCGGGATCGTGGGTTTTGGTTTGGGCGCAGCGCAGGAAGATGCCCGGACGCTTGATGATGCGGCCAAGCAGATCGGGCCGGGCGGACAGGTCCACGGGGGTGACGCGCGTTTTGCCGCCGCCGCGTCGCCAGGTGAGCACGGCCACGGCAAAAAGGTCCGCAGCCAGCCGGAACCTGCCGGGACCGAAGAGATCGTCGATGTCCGCATCGTATTTTCGTTCCACCTCCCACAGTCGATCCGTCGGCAGGGCCGCGAAGGCGGCGCGGTCGGCCTCGGGGAGCACCCGGGCCAGATTGGGGTCGGCCAGGGCCGTGCCGGGATTGATGCGCGGCATCTTGGCCAGGCCGTACATGCGGGGGCCTGGCTGCCGAGGCCCCACGAGCAGGCGGTCGTTGGACACGAAGTCCAGTCCCCGGCCCACAAGGCGCAGGGCCAGGGTGGATTTCCCGGCCCCGGCCACCCCGGCCAGGAGAATCCCCCGTTCTCCCCGGGCCACGCCCGAGGCATGGGACAGCAGGCATCCCTGGGACAAATGCCTGGCGACCATCCGGAAGTTGATGAAGTTCACGACTTGGTCCAGGTGGTCCAGGCACGGCCCGGCGGCCACATGCACGTTCTCGCCGAAGACAAAGACCATGCCCGTGCGTTTTTTGCGGACCACCCGGCCGCCTGGGAGGTCCGCCCATTGTTCCTTGGAGGCGGCGTCGCGGGGATCGAAGGGGCGGTCGGCCAGGACCATGCCGGGGCAGAAGTCCTCGGGAACCGGAGCCCGGCAGTGCAAGAGGATGGTGATGTCGGCGGGTCCGGGGGGGGCGGCGAAATCCCGAAAGGCCGCGTCCACGGCCCGGGCCGCGTCCATGGAGTCGCAGACCACGGCCACCCGGGTCTGGGCCAGGGCCAGGGACAGGCTGGCGGCCGGGGCGAACGTCCGGCACAGGGTCGCCACGGCCTGGCTCAGGCTGTAGCCCGGCGGTGCGGCGTGCGCCCGGCTCAGGGGATGGTCGCGCATCCGTTGCTCCGGATGGAGGCGGCCGGGGCCTCCGGGCAAGGGGTTAGTAGTACAGCACCCGTTCGGGCAGCTGGAAATCCTGCCAGGGGCTCCCGGCATGGGTCAGGATGCGGCTCATGAGATAGACGCAGCGCAGGAACATGTCCTTGGCGAATTCCCGGTTGAACTCGAACCGGGTGGAGGTCAGAAACGAGCGGATAAGTCCCAGGGTCAGCCGGGCGTCGAAGGTGTCGTCGTCGTGGGCCCGGGCGTAGTCCCGGGAGAAGTCCAGGAACCGGGCGATGACCTGGTTTGGCCTCTGGCGCATGTTCTGGTCCATGATAGGCAGGCGGAAGTTGGAAACCAGAAACACGGAGACGTCCTGGATGTAGTCCGTGTCCTTGGAGCGGTGCAGATCGATGTAGTGGATGCGCTGTTCGGTGTGCTCGTAGATGATGTTGTTGATGTTGCAGTCGCCGTGGATGAACACGGAAAAAGGGGCGGGCAACTGCCGTTCGAGCTCCGCCGTGGCCTCGAGCATTTCCGCGAAGGACCACAATTCCAGGTCGCCCATGGTGCGCGGCGGGGTGTCGAAATCGGGATGCAGCCGGAAGACGTCCTCCAGGCGGGCGTGGAGCTGGCGGATGTACCCGGCCGAGATCGGGCCTTCCTTTTTGGTCTTGTCCCACAAAAGGGACATGGTCTGTTCCACCAAAAACATGGCGTTGGCCGCGATTTCGGCATCGGCCGTGAGCACCACCTGTTGCAGGGTGCAGCCGCCCAGGTATTCCAGGAGCATGGAGGCCGAGTCGCCCTCGCTTTGGAATCCCTGCACCCGGGGCGGCAGGCCGGGCAGGATGGCCTCCCAGTGCTCGATGTTCTCCTTCTCCTGGATGATCTTGGTGGCGTTGCCTTCCTTGAAGAGCACCCCGTGGGATTTGGAGCCGGGCTTGTCGGGCAGCTTGCCGATGCGACACCCCGAGTGGGTGCCCCAGATGGACTGGAATTCGCCCTTGGTGATGGGCACCTCGGCCCCGCGTTGGGCCAGGGTATCTTTTAAGGCCTGATACTGGTGGATCTTGAATTTCTCTCCCACGGCGGCGAAGATGATGGCCTCGCCGATGTTTAAGATGGAATCCCCCATGCGCTCCAGGTAGCGGAAGATGTTGTGGCAGGTGATGCAGTTCTCCGGGGATTCGCCCTTGCGCAGGTCCACCAGGATGCGGTCGAAATTGTCCTTGAAGATGGCGTCCAGGTTGAATTCGGCCCGGCAGATCTTAAACGCCAGGGTCACGTCCTGGGACAGAAGGGCCTTGACGATGATGCCCAGAGCCTTGTCCACCTCGTGGAAACCGGCCAGGTAGTCGTAGCGTTTGATGAACGCCGGGTCGGACAGGTATTGGACCTGCATGACGATGTTCACGGCGTGGTCGGCCACCCGTTCCAGGTTGGCGCTGACGATGTTGATGGCCCGGGCCAGGTCCACGGCGGGTTTGTAGGCCCCGCTTGGTCCGTGAATCTTGGAATAGCACAGGTTTTCGATGACGCTTTTCAGGTTGTCGATGTAGTCGTCGCGGCTCTCTATCTTGGCGATGAGGGCGGGGTCCGGGTCTTCCAGGCAGTTGAGGGTGCTTTCCACCTGGCGGGTGACCTCAAGGACCATGAACCGCAGATTCTCTTCGATGCCTTCCAGAAACTTCATTATGGTTCTCGCGTGGCTTGCGAAACAGGTGTGGACATGCAGGGACAAAAGGCCGGGATCACGGTTTTGCCGGGTCGACGGTCAACACGTCGTGTCCGGCCCTGGGGTCGTCCTGCCCCTCGCGCCAGGCGAACTTGAGCATCAGCTTCATGCGATCCCGCTTGGCCTTGGCCTCCACTCCGAAGTGGATCAGCCCCGAGGGATGCAGTTCGATCTCGTCGTCCTTGACCGAAAACCGCATGGTCCCGGATTCGAAGCCCTGCACCAAGGCCTTCAGGTAGGTGAGCAGAATCTGCGAATCCTGGAGGGATTCGTAGGAGAATTTGCCTTTCTGGGACATGGGGATACCTTTTTCGGGCATGTCGGCATCGCGCCGCGGGCCGTCAGGACAGCCGGGAGCGATATTCCTCGATGACCTTTTTGCGGTTGACGCCGTTGATGATCAGACTTTTGCGGATGGCGTAGTCGTCCCAGGCGGGCTGCAGGCCCACCTCACGGATGGCCTTGGCCGGATCCTGCTCCGAGGGCGCCTTCAGCTTTTCGCTCAAGTGGCAGTCGTCGCCCATGAAAATCAGGATGGGACGCTTGCCGTGCCAGCCCATGCGGTTGCGGCGGTTGACCACGTTGATGAGAAACTCCGTGTACTGCTGGGACTGGGGATTCCAGACCTCGATGCCATCCACGTCGTAGTCGGCCAGAAGGATGGGCCAGAACTGCTCCGGGTGGGGGATGACCACGCCCGCGCCAAGGCTGCGGGCCTCCTCGATGACCTCCGAGGCCCGGTAGAAATAGTCCAGGGAAAAGTGACGCTTGACGATTTCTTTGGCCGCCTTGAGAAAGACCTGGGCCTTGTCGATGACCCGGTCTTGGTAGCGTTGCCGCAGGGCGTCGAAGAAGTTGCGCACCAGCTTGTTTTTGATGGCGTCGTCGGGAACCTGCTCCTCGTTTTCCAGGAGCAGATCCTTGAGTTTCTGGGCCTGGACGCGCACGAAGCCCACAATGTCCTCGTCGGTGTTGGTCTGGGCGGCGGCCATCTGCAGGCGGTCTTCGAAGGTCGGCTCCACCAGGGTGTTCAAATATTCGAAAAGCTGGGAGGAGCGGTACTTGAAGGTGTGCTTGAGCATGCATAAAAGCACCTCGGCCCGTTCCATCTTGATGTCCTTGAAATGCAAAAGAAGCTGCACCTTGCGGTTGAACCCCCGGGAATAGCAGTCCACCTCCACCCCGGAATAGTCGCCCCGGTGCAAGAGCACGTTGTGCTGGGTGGGGATGACCAGTTCCCCCTGGCGGTGGGGGTAGAGGGCGTCCAGGCGCTGGTCGACAAGCTCCATGGGCACCTGTTCGGGGTGCCAATGGACGGCCAGGACATAGTCCTGGCGGGGATAGGTCTGCTCCGGTTGGGTGATCCGGGTGATCTGCTCCGGGGAAAGCTGCGTGGAGATCACCTGGAAAAAGGCGGCCCGCTCCTCCTCGGTGGCCTCGCCGGGCACCTCCCGCAAATCGATGTCCGCGCCCCGGGCCTGGGCGCCGATTTTTTTCACTGCTTCCATGGGTATCGCCTTGTGTTCGCCCATATCAGGCTTGGTCGGCATGGCATTTTTTTTTGCACAGGGCCAGTTCCCGGTAGCCCCGGGCCATGGCCTCCAGGTCGCCGGCCGCCTGGGCGGCCTCGAGGGCGGCCACCGCCTCCAGATAGGCCGGATAGTGGTCGTCGCCCTTGCCCCGGTAGGTGGTCATGAGCCGCGAATCGGCCACGAAGGCGGCCAGGATGTCCGGCCGGGGGGCGCTCCCGGCGGCCAGGGCGGCGCCGATGTCCTTGAAATCGCGTTTCATGCGTTTTTTCAGCGCCTTGTACCGGGGGCGCAAGGAGGCCCCGGAGCCTGCTGCGGCCGTGCCCCGGCCGGGCCCGGGGGCGGCGGTCGGCTCGGGTTTGGGATATTTCAGGCGCACCTTGACGGTCAGGGCCTCTCCCGAGTCCTTGACCGAGATTTTCAGCGCCTTCATGCCCGCAAGGGGCACGGAGCCGCCGGGAAAATCCAGGGCGCCCGATTGGGCCTGAGCCGCCAACTGACGCAAAAAATCAGCCAGTTCGTCTCGTGGCAGGGTCTTTTCCAGTTTGGGCTTGATGGGCAGGGCCATATGCGCTTGCCTCCCGCTCACGCCGTGGGGTGAGGGTTCGCTGTGTCCGGCCCTCGCGCGGCGGCGCCGTGCGACGGCCATTTCGGGATACGCTACATTACGAATGTTACAGTCGTTTGGCAAAGGCAAATCCCGGGGCGTGTCGCGAGCACGTGATATGACCGAATGAGGTGGCGCATGATCTGACCGATGCCGAGAGTTCTCCGAGAAAAAAAACGGGCCGCCGACCGCCAGTCTTCCGTGTTCCTGCCTGGGAGGGGAAGGGCGTTACGCGGCTGCCGCCTGCCGGGCCTTGATCTCGGCCCGCCATTTTTTGACCAGGAAGATGAAGGGGATCAGGGCCGCCGCCTCGGCCAGCTCCCGCACGCCCGTCAGTCCCAGAAGGAGATACAGGCCGCATCCGGCGGCCAGGGCCAGACCGATGGGGGCCAGGGCGCTCAGATTGATGATGCGCATGCTGAAATGGCAGTAGGCGGTGGAGGCCAGGGCCACGGCGGCCTTGGTGACGAGCATGGCCAGGCAGGCCCCGAGCAGGGGGTCGGCCGGAATGAGCGTGGCGCACAGGACGAGGTTGACCCCCAGCCCGGCCACGTAGATGAAAAGCAGGAGCCGCTCCTTGCCCTGGCTCATCATCAGGTAGGCGGCCAGGTTGTGGATGAAGGCGCAGATGATGGTGAACACCAGGTATTTCTGCATCCACATGGCCTCATGGTAGGCCCCGCCGTAGATGGCCCCGATGATCCGGTCGGATTCGACATACAGGATGAACATCACCGGCAGGGAAATGCCGACGAGCCAGCGCAGGCAGTCCGAGGCCAGCCGGGCGAACTCCTGCCTGTCGTTTTTCCACAGCCTGACGAAAAGGGGGTACAGGACGCTGCGCAGGAGCAGGTTGGAGACCAGGATGGCCATGCCGTCCACCAGTTCCCAAGTGGCGCTGTACTGGGCCACTTTGGTGGGCCCGGCCTGGCCTTGCAGGAAATAGACGTTGGCCTTGTTGTAGAGGATGGCCGCCAGGGCCATGAGCACGAACACCGCCCCGTTTTTGGCCGTGGCCCAGGTGCGGGCCAGGGATTTGCGCTTGAGCGTCAGTCCCTCGAAATCGGTCTTGGCCAGGGCCATCCAGATGCCGCCCGCCAGGTTGACCCCGTTTTCAATGAGCTTGAAAAGCGCGATCCAGTGCGGCGCGGCCCCGGCGATCAAAAGCGAAAGCCCCCAGCCGTATCCCAAAATGGCGGCCACGGCCCGGATGCGGGCCTCCAGATCCTGGCGGCCCTCCACCCGGATGGCCACGAAAAAGGAGCTGGCCAGGGCCTCCAGCCCCACCCCGGCGCTGATGACCAACACCAGATTCGTCAGCCCCGGGGTATAGTCCTGCCACACGACGAAGATCAGCACCCCCAGCCATCCGGCCGTGAGGATGCCCCCCTTGAGCAGGGTGTACTGGGCCAGGATGTCGCCCTTGTGGGTGAATTTTTTGCTTAAGGAGGCCACCAGGGGTTGATTGAGGCCGAACTCCCCCAGAAAGAGGATGATGGAGGCCAGGCCGAAGGCCACCATGAATTCGCCGTAATCGCTGGTGCTCTGCCGGGCCAGGTAGACCAAAAAGACCGTGTGCAGGCCGTCGCGCAGCCATTGGGCCCCGGCCAGATGCAGGAACTTGGCGAGGATGCCGTGGGAATAGGCGGCGTCTTTCTTCTCGGGAGGCGATGTGTTTTCTTGGGTGTGGGCCATGGTTCCTGCGTGCGGCGGCTTAGGCCGCATCCTGGTCCAGCACCCCGGCCAGGGCCCCGGGGGCTCCGGCGGGCGGTTTCCCGGCCAGCCGTCCCAGGAGGGGGACGTTTTGCACCGCGTCGCGGAAACGTCCGGAGCGGCGGATATTGATGAAAAGCAGGGTCAGGATCATGACCGGAAAGGGCGCGATCTGGAACAGCGTGCTGGAAAGCCCGGGCAGGAAGTCCTGGAGGTGGATGCCCATGACCTGGATGAGCGCGAAGAAATAGGCCCCGAGCACCACCCGCGACGGCCGCCAGCCGCCGAAGATGACGATGGCCAGGGCGATCCAGCCCGCGCCCTCGGCCCCCTGGGGATGGCCCCAGCCAGGCTTGACCCCCAGGGAATAGGCCGCCCCGGCCAGCCCGGAAAAGGCCCCGCCCGCCAGACAGTAGAGGACTTTCAACCGCTCCACCGGGATGCCCCGGGCGAAGGCCGCGCGCGGGGATTCCCCGGCGGCGCGCAGGCGCATCCCGGCCCGGGTGCGGTAGAGGAAAAACGAGGCCGCGGCCACGGACACGATGCTTAAAAAAACCACCGGGCTCTGGCGGCCGATGACCGTGCCCACAAAGGGGATGTCGGAAAGCCCCGGGATGGTCCATACCCCGAGGTCCGGGCCGGGCTGGCGGGCGTGGGCGTGGCCCAGGAAATAGGCCAGGTCGCGACACAAAAGGGTTAGGATGAACCCCACGGCCAGGATGGGGGCGCGCAGCCAAAGCCCCACCAGGGCCAGCACCCCGGCGACGCCAGCCCCGGCCAGGGCCCCGCCGAGCATGCCGATCCAGGCGTCGCCCGTGACCCGGGCCGTCACGAAGGCGGCCATGGCCGAAAAAAGCACGGCGCCGTCCACGGACAGGTTGATGACCCCGGCCCGCTCGGACAACGTCTCGCCCAGGGCGGCCAGGGCCAGGGGGGCCCCGGCGAAGAGCACGGCGGCCAGGGTGGCGGCGAAGACGTCCATCAGGTCTTGTCCCCCGTGAGCCTGCCCCCAAGTCTGCCGCCGATGCCCATGCGCCCGGCGGCCAGAAAGGCCAGCACCAAAACCCCCTGGATGACGCCGCTAAGCGACGAATCCAGCTCCAGGGCCATGGGCAGTTGCACCGCCCCGGCCAGGAGCACGGCGAAGAAAAAGCAGGACACGGGCACGAAGACGGGCGCCAAGGACACCATGAGCACGGCCAAAATGGCGGTGTAGCCGAAGTTCCCGGAGATGGAGGGGATCAGGCGGTGGTAGAGGCCCGTGACCAGAAGCCCCCCGGCCAGCCCGGCCAGCCCGCCGCACAGGCCCATGGCCTCAAGCAGCCGACGTTTCGGGGAAAGGCCGATGAGCCGGGCGGCCTTGAGGTTCTGGCGCACGGCGGCCAGTTTGAGCCCCCAGGTGGTGCGCCGAAGCAGCCAGACCGTCAGGGCGAAGGCGGCCACGGCCAGGACGAGCCCGGCCATGCTGGCCGGTTTCCCGGCGAACCCGGGCAGGCGGAAGGCCTCGGGCAGAGGTTCCGTGCCGCTTAAGGAGGCCATCCCGGCCCGCTTCCAGGGCCCAAGGATCAGCCACAGGGTGACCCCGGTGGCCGCGAAATTGAGCCCCAGCCCGGAAAAGATTTCATGCACCCGGCCGTACGCCCGAAGCGCCCCGGCCAAAAGCGCCCACAGCGCCCCGCCCGCAAAGGCCGCAGCCAGGGCCAGGATCAGGGCCAGGGCCGGGGGGAAGCTTCCCGGGTCGGGCAGGCGCAAAAAGCCCGCCGCGAACACCGCCCCCAACGTGATCTGCCCCTCCACGCCGATGTTCCACAGCCCGGCGGCATAGGTGGCCAAAAGCGCCGTGGCGCACAAAAAAAGCGGGATGAAGGAGGAAAAGGTCTTGAGCAGCGAGGCCGTGGAGTCAAGACCGCCGCCGAACAGCACGGCCAGGGTGGTCAAGGGCGGTGCGCCCGCGAAAAAAAGTACGGCCAGGGTCACGGCCAGGGCCAAACCCAGGGCCGACAGGATGTTGATGGATGCGGGGGAGGGGCTTTTCATGGTTTCGCGTCAAACGAGGTCCGGGCGGGGCCCGGGGCGATATCCCTGATGAAACCCAGGAACGAGTATTCCTTCATCCAGTCGTAGTTGTT
>NZ_JAZHDB010000211.1:0-11335 GCF_036584575.1 Desulfolutivibrio sp. | reverse complement strand
CTACACCGGAAGCTATGTGGACAAGAACCTGACAACTCGCCGCGACTTGAACCAGTCTCCCATGCAGGCCAAGCTCGGGTTGTTCCCGAACTTCTCATGGGCCTGGCCGGTCAATCGCCGCATCATCTACAATCGGGCCTCCGTGGACATGAACGGCAAGCCCTTCAACCCCAATCTCCCGGTCATCTCCTGGGAAGACGGCAAGTGGGTGGGCGACGTGCCCGACGGTCCCTGGCCGCCAATGGCCCAACCTGACGGCAAGTATCCGTTCATCATGCATACAGAGGGTCACGGCCAGCTCTACGGCCCCGGCCGGGTGGACGGTCCCTTCCCCGAACACTATGAACCGGCCGAGACGCCCGTGACCTCGCATCCGTTCTCGAAGCAGTTAAACAACCCCTGCATCAAGATCATGGAAAGCGACATGGACGCCCTGGCCAAGCCGGGAGACCCCAAGTACCCGATTGTGCTTACGACCTACAGCATGACCGAGCACTGGTGCGGCGGCGGCGACACCCGCAACACCCCCGCCCTGCTTGAGGCGGAACCGCAGCTCTATGTGGAGATGAGCCAGGAACTGGCCAAGGAGAAGGGCATCAAAAATGGCGATCCGGTGCTCGTGGAGAGCATCCGGGGTAAGGTGGAAGCCATCGCCATGGTCACGGTGCGCATGACGCCGCTTACGGTCAAGGGCAAGACCGTGCATCTGATCGGCATGCCGTTCTGCTTCGGCTGGACCACTCCGGGCGTGGGCGACTCCACCAACCGGCTGACGCCGTCGGTGGGCGACCCCAACACCACCATCCCGGAATACAAGGCCTGCCTCGTGGACATCCGCAAGGCCGACAAGGTCACGGAACTGGCCAGATAAACGCTGGTTTTCCGCGCCGCCGCCAAGGCGTCGCGGCCTGAGGAACGGACACTGTCTTCAGGATGCGAAAACGAGCCGGGGGCGGACACGGGTCCGCCCCCAAACCACACGGAGAGCGTCATGCCCAAGGCATTTTTTATCGATACCTCGCGTTGCACGGCCTGCCGGGGCTGCCAGGTGGCCTGCAAGGAATGGCACGAGCACGGCGTCGTGCCCACGCTCCAGAGGGGAACGCATCAAAATCCCCCGGAGCTGACCCCGACCAACTTCAAACTCGTGCATTTCGACGAACATAAAATCGACGGCCGCGTCCACTGGCTGTTTTTCCCGGAGCAGTGCCGCCACTGCGTGAACCCGCCCTGCAAGGACATCGCCGACGGATACGTCCCCGGAGCAATCATTCAGGACGAGGCCACGGGAGCGGTGCTCTACACCGAAAAGAGCAAGGAACTGACCCCGGAGCAGGCCAAGGACGTCAAGGAACTGTGTCCGTATCTGGTGCCGCGCCGGGACGAAAAAACCGGCATGCTCACCAAGTGCGACATGTGCATCGACCGGGTCCAGGCCGGGATGAAGCCCGCCTGCGTCAAGACCTGCTGCACCGGCGCCATGAACTTCGGCGAGCGTGCCGAGATGGTGGCCCTGGCCCACAAGAGCCTGGAAACGGTCAAGAAGAAGCATCCACAGGCCAGCCTGCTGGATGAGGACAGCGTGAACGTGATTTATCTTATCACCCAGCCGCGCGACAAGTACTTCGAATACGCCAGTCGGGAGATCAAGCCCCTGTCCCGCCAGGCCTTCCTGCAAAAGATCATCGAACCCGTGCGCCGCATGGCCGGGTAACCGTCACCGGGGACACGCAACCGCGTGTCCCCCTTGACCATGCCTCACGGGGAGGGGATGCGCCTTACGGCATGGATCGGCCATGCCCCCCTCCCTGCGAGACGACAACCCGGGTCGAGACGGCGAACACGCCGTGGGGCCCTGCCCCTGCCCATACGGAGTACGGCTTTATGCGCTTTGACGAACGCAAATACAAGATTCAGGAAGAGGCGAAACTTCTCGTCCCGCCCCCACGCTCCGAGGCCGTGACGGCCATCGCCAAGGTCTTCGCCGCCCTGGCCGACCGGCGCGCCGCCTGTCTGGCGGCCCTGCCCGAGACGCCGCCTGTGCCGGAACTCGATTTCGATCCGGCCCGGTTCGAGGAGGGCGCGCCCCTTCTGGCCTCGGTTGACCCTGTCTGTTTCCGGGAGGATTTCACGGCCGCAGCCGGGTGTCTTCTCCCGGGCATGGCCGAGCTTTTTCCGGCCGTGGCCGGAGAGATTTCCGCCCTGGCGGAGGCCATTTCCGGAAATCCGGCGGTGGCAGAAGCCTGTCTGGCGGCCCTGTGGGCCGACGGAGAGGAGGCCCAGGCGCTTTGGGCGCATGTCGGGCGCCTGTGCGGAGAAACCGGCGATATGGCCGCCGTGGCCGCCTTCGCGGCAGGCGAGGCCATGAAAGTCTGCCTGACCCGGATGGCCTCCCTTCTGGCCGGACAGGTTCAGAAGGAATCCTGGTTCCGGGGGTATTGCCCCATCTGCGGCTCCTATCCCGATGCCGGATGCCTTTTGCCCAAGGAACCGGAACATAGCGACTACCTCATCTCCAAAAGCGGCCAGTTGCATCTGCACTGCGCCCGGTGCGGCCACGTCTGGCGGCATGTGCGCCTCAAGTGCCCGGCCTGCGAGACCACGGACCACGAAAAATTCGTCAGCCTGATCGCCAACGACCGCGACGACGAGCGGGTCTATACCTGTAGCGAGTGCGGCATTTTTTTTCCCTGCGTGGATTTGACCGGCGGCCGCCAGGACATCCGCCTGGACACCGTCGCCCTGGACCTCATGCATCTGGAGTTCGTGGCCGCCGAGCGGGGGTTTAAACCCCTGGTCGTGCAGGCCTGGAATACATTTGCCTGATCACCCTCGGGCAATTCGTGGGCGCTCATCCGATCCGGTTCGCCAGTGCGGCGCGATCCGGATCGGATGTCGCTATTTATGGAATTCCCGCGTCTCGATTTTCCCTCGCAGGTATGCCATAATCGACATAGCGGGCGGCGCATTCGCGTCGTCAGCGTCTTCCATGGCGCGCGGGGGCTGGAGCGTTCGTCCCGCCCGCCGGAACCATTGCCTGCGGGAACCCATGATGGACGTACCCCGGCCATGAAAAAGGACCGATCCCTGACCGAGCATGTCCCCACCGTGCGCCTGCACCTGTGGCTGGACACGGACGACGGACTTTTTTTCGGCACCGGCCGGGCGCTTTTACTGGAACGCATCGAAAAGCACGGATCGCTCAAAAAGGCCGCCGAGGAACTGGGCATGTCCTATCGGGCGGCCTGGGGAAAGATCAAACAAAGCGAAAAGATTTTGGGGTTCGAGCTCATCACCCGCAACAGCCGGCGCGGCGGCTATGAGTTGACGGATTTCGGCAGGCTGGTGCGCGACCGGTTCGTGATGTGGTTCAACGAGGTGGAGAAGGCAGCCCTGGCCAAGGCCACGGAGATCTTTCCTTGGGCCGTTCAGGGCTACCGGGGCAATGTTGCGGATGACGATGCGGCGGCGGGCGGCCCGCCCGATACCGGCCCCACGCCGCCGGATGACGCCTCCTGAGCCAGGCGGGCGGGGCGGGCGGGGCGCGGCCTGGACCAGCCAAGCAAAAGGCCTCGTGGGCGAACCCCGCGAGGCCTTTTTTGAAATGTGGCGCGCCCGGGAGGACTCGAACCCCCGACCAAGAGCTTAGAAGGCTCCTGCTCTATCCACCTGAGCTACGGGCGCGCAGCCGAACCAAGTACTTAATCAACCGCCGCAGGTCCGGTCAAGCCCGACCGACATGCCGGGTGGTGGGAATGTGGCCCGGGGCGACGCCCTCAAAAACAACTTTTAAAAATAAAAAAGCGGAAGAAAAGGCCTCATCTCTTGCAAAAATCCCTCACATGAGCTATAAAAAGTTATGCACCACGTGGAATGGATGCCCAAGGCGTATAAACAGATGCGGCGTTTTCCCCTGTCCGAGCAGGCCAGGATCATCCAGGCCGTGGATGGGCTGTCGGACTGGCCGGATTGCCGCAACGTCGCCATGCTCACCGACCGCCCCGGACAGTACCGGCTTCGGGTTGGGCGTTACCGGGTGATTTTCCGGGCCATTCCCGACGGACGCATGGTTTTATTACGTATTGAGGAGGTCAAAAAACGCGATGAACACACCTACTAAACATCAGATCATCGAGCAGGACGGCAGGCCGCTGTTTGTCGTGGTTCCGTATGACGACTATCTGGAACTCACGGGGGAGGCCGCGCCGACGGCCACGATTCCCCATGAGGTGGTCCGGCGCACGGTCCTTGAAGGCATAAGCCTCATGCGGGCCTGGAGGGAGCACAAGGGACTGACCCAGACGACAGTGGCCGAGGCCATGGGGGTGAGCCAGGCGGCCTATGCGGCCATGGAGCGTCCGGACGCCCGGCCGCGCCACGTCACCCTGCAAAAGGTGGCGCGGGCCATGGGCCTTGTCACTGAGCAACTCCAACCGGCTGACGAATGATCCTTTCCGTCTGATCGCCCCTACTTCCCGCCCCGGATGCCGGTGGTGGTCATCATGTAGATCTCATGGGGATCGAGAATGAGCACCACCGAGCCGTCGCCCATGATGGTCGCCCCGGAGATGCCGCGCATGTCGAATTCGCTTAAGTAGCTGCCCAGCGGCTTGATGACGATCTCCTGGCGTTCCAGGAGCTTGTCCACGATCAGCCCCAGGCGGCGCTCGTTGTCCTGCAGGATGACCACGGGCACGATGTCCCGGTTGTCGGAGTTTTTGGGCAACTCCAACGTCTCGGCCAGTTCCACGATGCCCAAAACCTCGCCGCGCAGCGTCACGGCCTTGCGTTTGTTGACCTCGGTCATGCGCTTGACCTCGATCTTGGTGGTCTCGGACACCGAGTCCAGCGGAATGGCGTACATGGCCCCGTTGACCACCACCATCAGGGCGTCGATGATGGCCAGGGTCAGCGGCAGGGCCAGGGTGAACTTGGTTCCCTTGCCCACCTCGCTGACCACGCTGACCGTGCCCTTGAGATTTTTGATGTTGGTGCGCACCACGTCCATGCCCACTCCCCGGCCGGAGATGTCCGTAATCTTTTCGGCCGAGGAAAAACCCGGGGCGAAGATCAGGTCGATGGCGTCGCGGTCGTCCATGACCTTGGCCTCTTCGGGGGTGATGACGCCCTTTCTGACCGCTACCTCGCGCATCTTGGCCGGGTCGATGCCCCGGCCGTCGTCCTCCACCTCAATGGCCACGGAGTTGCCGCGATGGTAGGCCCGAAGCCAGACATGGCCGAACTTGGGCTTGTTCGCGGCCAGGCGGCCGTCCTCGGTCTCCAGGCCGTGGTCCAGGCTGTTTCGGATCAGGTGCACCAGGGGATCGCCGATGACCTCCACCACGCTCTTGTCCAGCTCCGTCTCCTCACCCTCGGTGATGAGGTTGACCTCCTTGCCGGACTTGCGGCTTAAGTCCCGCACCAACCGGGGAAAGCGCGAAAACACCGAGGACACCGGCACCATGCGCACCTTCATGATGGTGTCTTGCAGGTCGTCGGAGATGCGGGCCATGGCGTAGGTGCTTTCGGTGACCTGCTGGGCGATGTGCACCACGTCTTCCTTGCCCTCTTCCAGGGACCGGGCCAGCATGGCGAACCGGTTGCGGTTGATGATGAGTTCGCCGATGAGATTCATCAGGTGGTCAAGCTTTTCGTGGTCCACCCGGATGGTGGAGGAAACCTTGGGCTTCCCGGCGTCGGCCTGGGCATTGGCCGTGGCGGCGGCAGGGGCCGTCTTGGGCGCGGACGCGGCGGCGGCAGGAGGCGGGGTCGGTTGCGGCTTGGGCGCGGCCTTCGATTCGGGTTTTGTCTCTGGTTTGGGTGCGGGAGTGGCGGCCGGAGGCGGGGTCGGTTGCGGCTTCGACTCGGGCTTCGATTCGGGCTTCGGCCCTGGCGTGGGCTTTGGCGTGGGCTCTGACTTCGGTTCGGGTGTGGAAGCGGCTGGCCCCTCCGGGGCGGCTGGCAATCCCGGCTTGGCCACAGGGGCCGCCACCGCCCCTCCCGAGCGCAGCCGGAGGATGGCCCCACCGACCATATCGCCCAGGATGGAGCACTCCTGGCGTAAAATATCCATCAGCATATCAAACGACATGTCCGTCTTGCGCCCCTGGTCCACCAGCCCGGCGGTGCGCTCGGCATAGGTCTTGACGTCCTCCAGGCCCATGTAGGCCGAGGAGTTCTGGATGGTCACCAGGGTGCGGAACAGGCCGTCCACCAGATCCTTGGACGAGGCGTCCTTGTCCAGGCCATCCAAGGCGATGTGCATGTTTTCGAGCTGCTGGCCGATGGTGCGCTCGAAGATGGCCACATCCTCGGGATCGTAACCCGGGGCCGGGGCGTCCGCCGGGGCCTCGTCGCCGGGGGCCTCCGGCGGCGGCGCGGCGGCGGATTCCTGAGTAGCGGAGGGGACAGCTTCGGGCTCGGGCTCAGGCGCCGGGGCGGGGGCCGCGCCCTGGCCGAAGGCCTCGCCCTCCTCGGCCGCCCGCTGCAACCGGCCCGTCAGGATGGAGATGTCCAGGGGTTGGGCCGTGCTTTTGGCCTGGTCGATGCCGCCGATCATGGCCTCGATGAAATCCACAGTGGACAAAAGCAGGTCGATCATGCCCCGGGAGGTGCCGATCTCCCCCTTGCGCACCCGGTTGAGCAGGGTCTCGGCCTCATGGGTCAGGGCGTTTAATTCCTTGTGCCCGATGATGCCGCTATTGCCCTTGAGATTGTGGAAATAGCGAAAGATGTCGTTGACCAGTTCAGATCCCTGCAAGTTTCCGGACTCGGCCTCCAGTTCGAGAAGCGCGCTGTTTAAGCGCTCCACGATCTCCCGGGCCTCTTCGAGGAAATCCGCCAGATGCCCCTCGCCGATGGAGGTCAGGGCATAGGGGTCGCCCACCACCGTGGGGGTCACGGGTTCGTTGTCCGAGGCGGCGCTGGCCCGTGCGCCGGTCGGGGCCGGGGGGGCGGAGGGCGTAAGCGGGGTTTGGTCCGGGGTGACGACGGCAGGTTCCGGGCCGGTTTCGGGCTGCGGTTCCGGCGCGGGGGGGGGGGCGGCCGGGGCGGCGGTTTCCCCTGCCAGGATGCCGCAATGCGGCTGATCACCGGCGAGGTGTCCACCTCGCCCTCGACCCCGGTCTGCTCCAGGTTGTCGATTATGGTGCGCAGGGAGTCCGTGGCCGCCAGGATCACGTCCATGATCTCGGCGGTGACGGCCAGCTTGCCCTTGCGCAGCTCGTCGAGGATGTTTTCGGACTTATGCGCCAGCCCGTTGATCTGGTTTAAGCCCAGAAACCCCGACGCCCCCTTGAGGGAATGCATGGGACGGAAGATTTCGTTCAAAAGCCCCAGATTTCCTGGATTTTTCTCAAGCTCAAGCAGGTTGGGCTCGATGGTCTCCAGGTGTTCCTTGGCCTCAATGATGAAATCCGCGAAAAGTTCCGGATCCATGAAATCTTGCGACATTGGCGCTCCTTGCGGGCCATGCGTCCCTTACGGGCGTGGGAAAACGGTCATCCCAAAAGCATCTTGATATTTTTAACCATCATCTCGGGTTGGGCGGGTTTGACCAGATACAGGTTCGCGCCAATGCTAAGCCCTTTCTGAATATCATTTTCCTGGCCTTCCGTGGACAACACCACAATGGGAATATCCCGGTAGGCGTCCTGCTCGCGCACGGTCTTGATAAACGTGATGCCGTCCATGCGGGGCATATTGATATCGGAAATGATCAGGTCGATCTTCTGTTCGGAATACAGCTTCTCCAAACCGTCCAGACCGTCCTCGGCCGCCGTGACCTTGAAGCCTTCCTTTTTCATGATGAAGGCCACCAGATTGCGCACGGTCTTCGAATCGTCCACGATGAGGATATGCTTGGCCATGCCCTTGTCCTCCAGACGCTCACGCGCCTTCAACTCTTCAAAACCTTTTGAAAAAGGCTGTCAATGGAGATGATCTTTATCAATCTGTCGTCGTGCTTGAGCAGACCGATCAGATACTGCGCCCCCACCCCGACCTGGGCCTCGATGCCCCACTCCACCCGATCCGCCGATGCACGGTGCATGGCCGCCATGGCCTCGACCATCAGTCCCAGGCGCATCCCGGCCGCCCGGCACACAATGACGAACCGCCCCTGGTCGCAGGCGTCACAGCCAATATCCAAAATGGTTCCCAGATTCACCAGGGGGGTCACTCGGCCACGAAGATTCATGATCCCGGCAAGATAGGGTGGCGCGGCCGGGATCTTGGTCGGTGCGGCCCCCCGCAAAACCTCCTGCACCAGTTCGATGGGCACGGCGAAATCCTGGCCAGCCACTGAGAACCCAACCAACTGCAACTCCTGGGCGTCGCGCAGGCCCGCCTCGAAGCGGGCCGTTTCCCCCAGATCAGGCCTGTGGTCCGTCGCCGCATGTCCCGGGGCCTGAGCGCCAACGCCCGGACCGCTGACCGTTTCCACCCGGGCGGGCCGGGACAGTCCCTTGGCCTCAAGGGCCGCTTCATACTCCACACCCAGATATTTTTCCAGGAAGGCGCGCTCGGGTTCGGTAAACCCCTCGCGGGCCGCCTCCTCGCCGGGAACAACCACGGCATTTTTGAAGTACTCTTCCAGCTTTTTGCTCATGACCTCACGATCTCATCGGCAAGTTGCAGATATTCCCGAGCCCCCCGGCTGTCCGGGGCCACCTCGTAGATCACTTTTCCGTCGGCGCTGGCCTCGCGAAACTGGGTGTCCAGCCCGATGACCGTGGAAAACACCCTGGCGCCGAGTTTGCGCCGCAAAAGATTGAGCACCCGCACGCAGGCCCCGGCCCGGCGGTCGTACATGGTGGCCAGCGCCTTGAACGCCAGGGGCCGCGCCAACACGCGGTTTATGGTGCGGATGGAGTCGAAAATCAGCCGCAGACCGTGCAGGGCCAGAAAATCCGTCTGAATGGGGATGACCAAGAGGTCTGCGGCCACCATGGCGTTGGCCAAGAGCACCCCCATGTGCGGCGGACAGTCCAGGATCATGAAATCGTACCTGTCGGCAACGGCCACCAACGCCTCCTTGAGAATCACCCCCTTGCGGGGCCTCTCCCGCAAGTCCATATCGAGTTCCGAGAGCCGGTAGTGCCCGGGCACGAAATCGAAGCCTGCCTGGCCGGGCCGGATCACGGCCGCTGCAAAGGCCTCGGCGTCCACCGTGTCCGCCAAAAACAGATCCAGGGCCGACCGGGACACGTTCTCCGGGAAAAATCCCAAATGGGCCGAGGCGCAGTTGTGCGGGTCCAGGTCCATGACCAACACCCGCTTGCCGCGCCGGGCCAGGGCCGCCCCCAGAGACAGGGCCGTGGTGGTTTTGCCCACGCCGCCCTTCTGGTTGGCCACGGCCAACGTCCTGGCGCATCCCGGCCTCGTCCCGGCGTCCGGCGCCTCCCCGGAAGACGCGCCCGTTTGGCGTCCGCCGCCGCCCGGGCCGGGCGATTCCACGTTGGTGAGCGTACCGCCCGTGCCGTCGGTCCCGGGAGCCCGCATCACTCCTCCTTGCGATAGATGATCGCGCCGGGATAGTGCTTGGGCCGAAAGACCCGGGAGATGTTGTGCAGGGACTCGGAATGGCCGATGAACAGGTATCCCCCGGGCAAAAGGTTGTCGTAGAAGGCCCCGATGACGTTTTTTTTCATCTCGTCGTCGAAATAAATGATCACATTGCGGCAAAAAACGATCTGGGAGTGGTCCACACGTTTGAGTTGGAGGCGGTCGCTCAGATTGATCTGCCCGAAACTCACCAGGCGTTTGACCTCGGGCTTGATGGTGAACCGGGCGCCGTCCTGGATGAAATAACGGGCCACGATTTCCTTTGGTGTGGTGCGCAGGGAATATTCGTTGAACACGCCCTGCCTGGCCGCCGCCAGCACGGCCTCGGACAGGTCGTTGGCGGTGATCCGGATGTCCCAGGAGGGCAATTCCGTGCGCAGCACCTCCATGAGGATGATGGCCAGGGTGTAGGGCTCCTCCCCGGTGGAACACCCGGCGGACCAGATGCGCAGCCGTTTTTGGCGCTGGGACCGCAGCCGGTCCAGGACATCCGGCAGCACCTGGTCCTGGAAGACCTTGAGCTGGGGAGGATTACGGTAAAAACTGGTTTCGTTGGTGGTGATGACCTCAAAAAGCCGATTGAGTTCCTGGCGGCGTCCCGGGTCGTATTGCAAATAGTAGTGGTACTCGGCAAAGCTCTTGAGATCCAAGTCCTTGAGCCTGGCCGCCAGCCTGTTTTCCACCAGATATTTCCGGGAATCGGCCACGAAGATGCCGCTTTGGGAATAAATGAAGTCCCGCAGCTGCGTAAACTCCGCATCCGTGATCTTCAGATCCTTTCGCAGGGATATCGTTTTCGAAAAAAGCGAAGACATTACGCGCTACCTGTCTCCTTGCCGGTCCTGAATTTTGGCGATGGCCTCCTCGGCGGCGGCCTGGAATTCGGGATCCTCGTTGCCCAGCGCCTCCAGAAGCGCCCGGAAGGCGCTCTCGCCGCCGATATCGCCCAGGGCCTCCACGGTTTTAAGCGACACCAGTTTTGAGGCGTCGTGCAAAAGCGGGATGAGCCGCAGCACGGCCTCGGAAGCCCGCAGGGTTCCCAACGCCTCCACGGCCCGGACCCGCACCCAGTCGTCGGGATCGGCCAGGGCCCGCAGCAGATAGGGAACGCCCCGGCCAAGCGGGCAGCGTCCCAAAAGCTCCACCACCGTGCGCCGCACATCCGGGGCCTCGTCGTCCATGCGGGAGACGATCAGCTCAAGACCGTTTCCTTCCTCGTCGCAGGCTTCCGCCGCAGCCTCCAGGGCGATCTTGCGGATGTCCGGAACCGGATCGAGCAAGGCCTTGGCGATGCGCGTAAGGTTGTCCGGCAAACGAATTTTCCCCAGGGCATAGACGGCCATGAGCCGGTTGACCGGATCGGCGTCGTCGGCAAGTTCGAGAAAACGGTGGTTGAGGGCCTCGCCGCCGAGCGCGGTGCAGGCCTCAAGGGCCGCTTCCTTGACATCGTCGCGGGGATCGGCCAGCAGGGCGAAGATACGCTCCCCGGCCTCTTCCACCCGCGTTTTGCGGCCCAGATAAAAAAGCGCCGCCTTGAGCACGGCCTCATCCCCGGCCTCGTCCAAAAGCGTCAGGAAAAACTCCCTGGCCTCGGGCCCGGCCACCGTGAGCAGCGCGCCCACGATGTCTCGGCGCAGTTCGGCGTCGGCTCCGGGATAGGCGGCGATCAAAAGCTCCGAAACCTTCTCCCCCCCGATACGCGCCAGCGCCGTCACCGCGAGGCGCCGCCCGGCCGGTTCGGCGTGGGCCAGACCTGCCCGCAGGCTGGGCG
>NZ_JAZHDB010000210.1:0-11312 GCF_036584575.1 Desulfolutivibrio sp. | reverse complement strand
AGGGGCCGCGCCCCGACGCAGGCCAGGGCGTCCGCCAGCCCGTCCAGGTCGGCCAGGGTCGCCGCCCGGATCTCGGCCCGGGTCTTTCCCCCCAGGCCAAGCGTGGTGCGTCGGGCCAGATGCGGCCCGTCAAGGATTTCAAGCCCCACCTTCCCGCTCCAGGAAATGCTGTCCCACCTGCCACACGTTGCCCGCGCCCAGGGTCAAAAGGAGGTCGCCCGAGGCCAGCAGGTCCGGCAGGGCTTCCTCCACGGCGACGAAATCCGGATAAAACGACACCTTGGTCTTGCTCACCTGGCGGATGCCCTGGGCCAGACTCTCGCCGGAGACGCCGGGGATGGGCGACTCCGAGGCCGGATAGATCTCGGTCAGGACGAGCTCGTCCACACCCTCGAAGCAGCGGCAGAATTCTCCGAAAAGGGCCTGGGTGCGGGTGAACCGGTGGGGCTGGAAGACCACCACCAGCCGTTTGTCCGGATAGCAGCTTTTGGCCGTGGCCAGGGTGGCCCGGATCTCGGCCGGATGATGGCCGTAGTCGTCCACCACCGTGACCCCGGCGGCCGCCCCCTTGAGCTCGAAGCGACGCCCCACCCCGGCGAATTTGCTGAACGCCCCGGCCACGATGTCCGCCGGGATGCCCGCCTCAAGGGCCACGCCCAGGGCCCCCAGGGCGTTTTGCACGTTGTGGCGGCCCGGATGGTTGAGGCGCATCTCGGCCAAAAACGCGCCATCGAGAAACACCTCGAAGCGGCTCGACGCGCCCAAGCGCAGGATGTTGCCGCGAAGCCGGGCCTTGTCGCCGAAGCCGTAGGTCAGAACCGGCCGGTTGACGCGGGGCAGAAGCCTGGCCACGCCGGGATCGTCCAGGCAGACCACGTTGACGCCATAAAAGGGGATGGCGTTTAAAAACCGCACAAAGGCGTCGTCGATGGCCTGCTGGCCGGAATAAAAGTCCAGGTGGTCGGCGTCCACGTTGGTGACCACGGTGGTGATGGGCGACAGGCACAAAAAGGAGCCGTCGGACTCGTCGGCCTCGGCGATGAGGAATTCGCCCTCGCCCAGGCGGGCCCCGGCCCCGTAGGCGTTTAAGCGGCCGCCGATGATGACCGTGGGGTCAAGGCCCGCCTCGGTGAAGATGGTGGCCAAAAGGGAGGTGGTGGTGGTCTTGCCGTGGGTTCCGGCCACGGCGATGCCCGTGCGCAGGCGCATGAGCTCGGCCAGCATCTCGGCCCGGGGGATGATGGGAATGCCCCGGGATCTCGCCTCCACCAGTTCCGGGTTGTCGGCGGCCACGGCCGAGGAGCGCACCACCACGTCGGCGGCGCCCACGTTCTCGCGGCCATGCCCGATGGCGATGTCCGCTCCAAGCTGCTTTAGGCGTTTGACCACCGGGCCGTAGGCCAGATCCGAGCCGCCCACGTCGTAGCCCAGGTTTAAGAGCACCTCGGCGATGCCGCTCATGCCCGAGCCGCCGATGCCCACCATGTGGATGCGTCGCACCTTGGTGCGCATGCCGCCCTTTCCTGCTGCATCAAGCCCGCTCATGTCCGGCCTCCGTCTTGAATCCGCGAGGCGGCCAGGGCCGACAACTCGCGGGCGATGGTCTCGGCCGCCTTGGGGGCGGCCAGTTTTCCGGCGGCCTGGGCCATGGCCGCGAGCCTGTCGGGATGGGCGAAAAGCTCCAGCACGAGGCTTGCCAGGGAGGCCGGGTCCAGGCGCTTCTGGTCGATGACCACCGCCGCCCCGGCCCTGGCCATGAACGAGGCGTTCACCGTCTGGTGGTCGTGGGTGGCGTAAGGGAACGGCGCCAGGATGGCCGGTTTTTTGGCCGAGGTGACCTCGGCCAGGGTGCTGGCCCCGGATCGGGCGATGATCAGGTCGGCCCAAGCGTAGGCGGCGGCCATGTCCTCGATGAAATTTTCAACGACCAACTCCCCCGGCGCGGCGCGGCCCGCCGCATGCCTTGCCTCGGCAACCTCGCCCGCCGCCTCGGCCACCCGCTCGAAATCGGCCCGGCCGGTCTGGATGGTCACCCGAAGGCCCGCATCGAGCAGCCCGGGCAGGGCCGCCAGCACGGCGGTGTTGATGGCCTGGGCCCCCTGGCTGCCGCCCAGGACCAGGACATTGCGCGACGCGGCGTCATCCTTGGCCGGGGCCTGCCACATGGCCGCGATGTCGTGGCGCACGGGGTTGCCGGTCAGCACGGTTTTCCTGGCCGGGAAGACCCCGGCCTCATCGGGATAGGTGACGAATATCCGGGTGACGAGTTTCCCCAAAAGCTTGTTGGTGACCCCGGGGACGCTGTTTTGCTCGTGCAGGGCCGTGGGGACGCCCACAAGGCGCGCCGCCAGGACCGGGAAAAAGCTGGCGTAGCCGCCGAAACCGGCCACCAGGTCGGGCCGAAACGAGCGGTAAAACCCCATGGCCATGACGATGGCCCGGGTGGACAACACCCCTTCCGCAAAACCCCGCAGGCCCCGGCCGAACACCCCCTTGGCCGGGAGGGCCACGAACCGCAGTCCGGCCTTGCGGGCCAGCACGGCCTCGGGGCCATGGCCGCCCACGAAGGCGACCTCCAGCCCCGGGTGCATGACCAGAAGGGCCTGGGCCACGGCCAGGGCGGGGAAGATGTGCCCGCCGGTGCCGCCCGTGGTGATGACCAGCCGCTTCATGGCGTCTGCCTCCTGGAGAGGTTGAGCAGCACCCCGACGCACAAAAAGCAGGCCACCAGAGAGGAGCCGCCGTAGCTCAAAAACGGCATGGCCACGCCTTTGGGCGGCACGCACCCGAGCACCACGGCCAGATTGAGCAGAAAACCCAGCCCCAGCACCAGGGCCATGCCGTAGGCCGTGAACCGGTCGCGCAGGTCGTCCTGGGACAGGGCGATGCGAAAGGCCCTCCACAAAAGGATCGCGATGCACAAAAAGACCATGGACACGCCGATAAAACCCATCTCCTCGCCAAGGACGGCCATGACGAAATCGGTGTGGGCCTCAGGCAGATAGAAAAGCTTCTGCTTTCCCGAGCCGAACCCGGCCCCGGTTATGCCGCCGGACCCGAAGGCGTAGAAGGACTGCACGAGTTGATAGCCCACGTTCTGGGGATCCTTGAACGGATCGAGAAAGGCGAACCAGCGTTTGAACCGGTAGGGCGACTGCACGATGAGAAGGCCAATGGCCCCGGCCCCGAAAATAACGGACACGAAAAGATAGGTCATCCGGGTGCCGCCCACCAGGCTCATGAGGAAAAAGAGCATGCCCAAAAACACCGCGCCGCCGAAATCGGGCTGCAACAGCAAAATGAGCCCAAGCCCGCCGGTGACCAGCACGGGAGGGATGAATCCCACGCTAAACGACCGCACCAGCTTCTGCTTCTGGCTGAAGAAATAGGCCAGATAAAAGACCAGGGCCACCTTGGCCAGCTCCATGGGCTGGATGGACACCCCGCCCAGGGACAGCCAGCGCCGCGCGCCGCCGGCCTTGACCGAAAACGGCGGGATGAGCGTCAGACATAACAGCCCGATGACCGCGAAAAGCCACAGATACACCGGGGCGTACATGAGCTTTTTGGGAATTTTGGCGAAAAAGAGCATGACCACCAGCCCCACCAGGGCGAAGACGGCCTGCTTGCGGAAATAGAAATATTTGCTCTCCATGGCCCGTTCGGCCATGACCCCGCTGGCCGACAGCACCATGATCAGCCCCAGCCCGGCCAGGACCAGGGTCGCGCCCAAAAGCCAATAATCCATGCCATCTTGCTGGCCGGACAGATCGGTTCCGGTCTGCATGCTCATGGCTTTTCTCCGGACGGGGTCACGGGCGCGCCCGGCAGCGCGGCGAACACGGCCTGGAAATCCCGGCCCCTGGCCTTGTAACTGCTATACAGGTCGAAGCTGGAGGTGGCCGGGGACAAAAGAATCACCTCGCCGGACGCAGCCCTGGCGTAGAGCTTTTCCACAGCCTCGGCCAGGGTCGCCGACCATTCCAAGGGCAGCGCGCCCTGCCAGGCGGATTCGAAAATCTCCCGGCTGCCGCCGAAAAGCCCCACGCTTTTGACGCGCTCCCGCAACAGAGGGACCATTCCTTCCAGATCGCCGCCCTTGAACACCCCGCCAGCCAAAAGATGCACGGGCCGGTCGAAGGTCTCGATGGCCGCGCGCATGGCCGTAACCGTGGTGGCCTTGGAATCGTCCACAAAGATCACGCCGCGTTTTTCCCCCAGGACCTGAATGCGGTGCGGGGCCGGGGCGAAGTCGAAAAAGGCGGTTTCGGCCAGCTCCTGCGTGACCCCGAAGGGACGCGCGGCGGCGAAGGCGGCCTCCATGTCGGCTTGGTTGTGGCGGCCTAGGAGCCGCGGGCAGCGGAAACGATCCGAAGGGGCGAAGGTTTCCAGGCGGGCCTTGGTGACCTGGCGGCCGGAGAGCAGATAGTCCAGGTCGGCCGGGACGATGGCCAGATCCGACGGCCCCTGCATGGCGAAAAGCCGCAGCTTGGCGGCCAGGTATTCGTCCATGTCCGCGTGCCAGTCCAGATGGTTGGCGGAAAAATTGAGCAGGACCGCCACCTTGGGATGGAAGGTGAACACGTTTTGGAGCTGGAAACTGCTGGCCTCGATGACGCACACGTCGGCGGGCTCACCGGCCAAGACGTATTCGGAAAGCGGCGTGCCGATGTTTCCCCCGGTGAAGACCGAAAGCCCGGCCCGGGTGAGCAGATGGCTTATGAGCATGACCGTGGTGGTCTTGCCGTTGGTGCCGGTGACGGCCACCATGGGCGCCTCCACGAACCAGGAGGCCAGCTCCAGTTCGGCCAACACCTGGGCGTCGGGGCAGGCCGTAAGATACGGGGCCAGGGAGGCCCGCGATATGCCCGGACTTAAGACCACGAGATCCGCCCCGGCGAAATGGCCCGGGGTATGTTCGCCGGTTAAGATTTCAACGCCCGTGCAGGCCTGGGCCTCGCAGAAGTCGGCCGGTATGGCGGCGGGATTTTTTTCCAGCAGGCGCACCCAGGCCCCGAGCCGGGACAGAAGCCGCACGGCGGCCCGTCCCGAGGCCCCGGCCCCCACGACCACGGCCGTGTGACCGGCCAGTTGTCCCGAATGCACCATGTCGCGCATGTCCCCTACCTCAGCTTCAGCGTGCTTAAGGCCAAAAAGGCCAGGAGAATGGACAAAATCCAGGACCGGATGATGATTTTCGACTCCGGCACGCCCATCAGCTCAAAATGGTGATGCAGGGGGGCCATCTTGAAAATGCGCTTGCCCCCGCTCATCTTGAAGTACCCCACCTGGATGATGACCGAGACCGTCTCGGCCACGAACAGTCCGCCCACCAGGACCAAAAGCAGCTCCTGCTTGCACAGGACCGCCAAAAACCCCAGAACCCCGCCCAGGGAAAGCGAGCCCACGTCGCCCATGAACACCTGGGCCGGATAGGCGTTGAACCACAAAAATCCCAGTCCCGCGCCCATGAGCGCCCCGCAAAAGACCGTCACCTCGCCCACCCCGGCCACGCTCATCACCTGGAGGTATTTGGCGATCTGGGCGTGCCCGGCCACGTAGACGAACAGGGCGAACATGCCCCCGGCCACGATCATCGGGCCAATGGCCAGCCCGTCCAGGCCGTCGGTGATGTTCACGCCGTTGCTGGCCCCGATCATGACCAGCATGGCGAAGGCGATGTACCACAACCCCAGGTCGGGGCTGACGGACTTGAAAAACGGCACGGCCAGATTGGTGGAATAGTCCGGATGGGTCACCAAAAGGACCGCCGCCACCCCGGCCACAAGCAACTGGCCGAAAATCTTGGCCCGGGCGGAGAGGCCCTTGTTCTTTTTTTTGACCACCTTGAGGTAGTCGTCCACAAAGCCCACAACCCCGAACCCGGCGAAGACGAATAGCGTCAGCCACACGAACTCGTTGGTCAGATCGCCCCACAAAAGCACCGCCGCCATGACCGAAAAGGCGATGAGCAGGCCCCCCATGGTGGGGGTTCCGGCCTTGCACTGGTGGGTCTTGACGTCCTCGTGGATGTACTGGCCGCACTTGACGCTGGTCAGCCAGCGGATCACCCGGGGGCCCAGAAGGATGGACAGGACCAGGGCGGTCATAAAGGCCGCCGCCGACCGGAAGGTGATGTACCGAAAGACGTTTAGGGCCGTGAACTGACCGGCCAGGGGCACCAGGAGGTGGTAGATCATTCCCGCCCCTCCCGCTTTTTCCCTTTCTCCGCGTCCTGGCAAAGGGCGCAGGCATAGGCCTCCATGCGCATGGATCTCGATCCCTTGAAAAGCACGACGCCTCCCGTAAGTCCAAGGCTGACAAAGGCCTTGAGGAATTCGGAAGGGGAGTTGACGACGACAACCGGCCCGGCATACCCCGCCCCGGCCAACCCCTGGGCCACGGCCTGGGCGCTTTGGCCGGAAAAAAACACCGCCGCCGGATGCAGCCCGGCCACGTATTCCCCGAGCCGGACATGCTCTTCCCGGGTGACCGCGCCAAGCTCCAGCATCTCCCCGAGAACCGGCACGAACGGCCCCCCCGTCGCCATCTCCGCCCCGGCCTCCAAGGCCCGGCGCATGGACAGGGGATTGGCGTTGTAGGTGTCGTCCACGACCGTGAAGCAGCCGTGGCGGCGGCAGCAAAACCGCTGTTCAGGGATGGCGGCGGCGGCAAGCCCCCGGCGGATGGCCCCCTCGTCCGCGCCCAGCATATGGGCGCAGGCGGCGGCGGCCAGGATGTTCTCGGCGAAATGCCCGCCCCGGTAGGGCAGGGCCAGTTCCATCTCCAGGCCGCACAGGCGGACGGAAAAAAGACCTCCCTCTTCTCGGGGCCCCAGATACGCTGCCTGATACGGCGCATCAAGCCCCCGGCAGGACATGCCCATGACCCGGGGGAACACCCGCCGGGCCTCGTTCCACAGCTCGGGATGGTCCATGCCCGCCAGAGCCGCGCCGCCCTTGGCCACGGCGCGCAGCAGTTCGCATTTCTCCCGGGCCACCCCGGCCACGTCTCCGAAGCCTTCCAGGTGCGCCGGGCCCACGTTGACCACCACGGCCACATCCGGCGCGGCCATGTCCGCCAGATCGCGCATTTCCCCGGGAACGCTGACGCCAAGCTCCATGACCCAGAAGGCGTCACCTGACCCGGCGCTGAGGATGGACAGGGGCAGACCGATCAGATTGTTGAAATTTTTGTAGTTTTTCGAGGTCGGACCCATCTCGGACAGGATGGCCGCCAAGAGCTCCTTGACCGTGGTCTTGCCTGCCGAACCGGTCACGGCCACCACCTTGGCGGCGGTCTTGCGACGCCAGTGTCCGGCCAGGCGTCCCAGGGCGGACACGGTATCCTTGACCAGGAGCACCGGCGCCCGGGAGACGATCTCCGGCATGGGCCGGTCGGCCAGGATCGCGCCCGCGCCCTTGGCCACGGCCTCGGCCGCAAAATGGTGCCCGTCGAAGCGCGCGCCGGGGATGCAGACAAACAGACGGCCCGGGGTCACGGCCCGGCTGTCCGTGCACACCCCGTCGAAGACGGGGTTGCCCACATCGCCCAGGTCGCCCACGGCGCCCGTGGCGGCCAGTATTTCCGAGAGCGTCATGCGCACCGGGCAAGCTCCCTTACGACCGTGGCGTCGTGAAACGGAAATTTCGTGTCCCCGATCTGCTGATAGGCCTCATGCCCCTTTCCGGCCACGACCAGCACGTCGTCAGGCGTCATCCCGGCCAGGGCCAGGCCGATGGCCCGGCGGCGATCCGGATCTTCCAGAACGCGCGCCGCTCCGGAAAGCCCCGGCCGGGCGTCGTCCATGATGGCCTTGGGGTCTTCATGGCGGGGGTTGTCCGAGGTCAGAACCGCCACATCGGCATACCTGGACACGGCTGCGGCCATAAGCGGTCGCTTGGTCCGGTCGCGGTCGCCGCCGCAGCCGAAGACCACGAAAAGCCGCCCCGCCGTCACCTCGCGCACGGCCCGAAGCGCGTTTTCCAGGGCGTCGGGGGTGTGGGCGTAGTCCACGAAAACGTTCAGGCACCGGTCGTTGACCACCCGCTGCAGCCGCCCCGGCACCCCGCCAAACCCCGACAGGGCCGTCATATCGGCCGGGGTCAGCCCCAGGGCCAGACCAAGGCCCATGGCCGCCAGGAGATTTTGGGCGTTGAAGCGACCGACGAGCGGCGAGACGATCTCCCAGCTTTCGCCTTCGAAGGTGACGCCGATGGCCAGACCCGAGCCGTCATGGCGATGGATCTCGCCCCGAAGCGGCCGCCAGTCCCCGGGAACGAAGGAACCAAGGCCATAACCCACGCTTCCGGGCAGCATCTCCAAAAGGCGCTGGCCGTGCGGATCGTCGAAGTTGATCACGGCGCGCTCGGGGCCGGTCAGGTAGTGCGTGAAAAGCCTGGTCTTGGCCTGGAAATAGGTCTCCATGTCCCCATGGTAGTCCAGATGGTCCTGGGTCAGGTTGGTGAAGGCGGCGGCGGCATAGGACAGTCCGGCCACCCGGTCCTGGTCCAGGGCGTGGGACGACACCTCCATGACCGCCGCCCGGGTTCCGGCCGCGATCATTTCGGCGAACAGGTCGTGCAAATCCAGGCACCCCGGGGTGGTCAGGGTGGCCGGTCGCGATCCGCCGGGCCAGCGATAGGCCACGGTGCCCAAAAGCCCCGTGGGCAGGCCGGCGCTTAAAAGCAGATGCTCCACCAGGAAGCAGACCGTGGTCTTGCCGTTGGTGCCCGTGACCCCGGCCAGGGAAAATCCCCCCCAGCCAGCGCCGTGGGAGGCCTTGGCCAATTCCCCCAGGGCCAGACGGGGGTTTGGCGCCGTGATCAGCCGGGCCGCGCTTTCTGCGGGCAGGGCCACGCCGGGACCGGCCACCACCAGGGACGCCCCCTTGGCGACGGCTTCGGCCACATGCCGCGCCGCAGCGCAGGCGTCTGCGGATACCGCCACAAACACAGCCCCGGGCACGACCCTGCCCGAGTGCGCGCACAGGGGGGCCTCTCTGGAAATGGCCGCCAGGGCCTCGCCAAGGCCTGCCTTGTCCGTCTTGTGGTGCTGCGTCGATGTGGTCTTCACGTGTATCGCCTTTGCCGCGTCCGTTGCGATTTCAAGACACTGCTGGTCCCATGACCGTTTAAGATGCCGATCCCCTGCCTTACGACGGCCGGGCCAGCCACAGCACGAATTCCTGTTGTTTTTCAGCTCCCGGCCAGGGGGCGCCCGGCGCGGGACTTTGCCGGGTGACCACCAGTCCCTGGCCCTCGATCTTGGGCACGATGCCCTTGGACACCAAAATCTCCACCACCCGGCGAAGCGGCATGCCGGAAAAATTGGGAATGGCCGGGGAATCGAGCAGACCCGGCGGGACCGCCACCACCTCGGCCAGGGTGTCGTCGATAACCGGCGGCGGCACGGTTTCCGGCTTGTGCGCCGACCCTTTGCCGCCCGCCGCCTGTTGGGCGGCGGCCGTTGCGGCGGCGGGCATTTGTTCGGTTCCCTTGGCCAGATGCCCGGTGTCGGGGGCGTGTCCGAGGTAGGACAAGGTCTTTTGCATGACCTCGCGCACGGCCGGGGCGGAGACCACGCCGCCGTAGTGGCTGGGCTCGGGTTCGTCCACCATGACCATGACCAGGTATTGCGGGGTTTCGGCGGGCACGAAGGCTACAAAGGACGCCAGGTATTTGTCGCCGTATCCGCCCGTGGGACTGGCCTTCTGGGCCGTGCCGGTCTTGCCGCCCATCTCGACGCCCTCGATCTGGGCCACCCGGCCGGTGCCCTTTTCCTCGTGCACCACCTCGCGCATCATGCGCTGCACGGTCCTGGCCACCTCGGCGTCGAAAACCCTGACCGGGGCGACATCGGCGGCCGCCTGGGGCGGATCGAGGACCAGTTTCAGGGGCTTTTTGACGCCGTCGTTGGCCAGGATCAAAAAGGCCTGGGCCAGTTGGATGGGGGTGACGGCCACCCCCTGGCCGAAGGAGGCGGTGGCCGTGTCGATGGGCTGCCAGTCTTTCAGCGACCGGACCAGGCCCTTGCCTTCGCCGGACAGGGGCAGCCCCGTGGGCGTGCCGAAGCCGTACTTCTCGAAATAGGCGTGCATCCGCTTGTGTCCAAGCAGCATGCCGATCTTGGCCGCGCCGATGTTGCTCGACCAGCGGATGATCTTGTTGACCGTGAGGTCGCCGTAGGAATGGGTGTCCTTGATGGTGCGCACGCCCACCTTGAACTTGCCGTTTTCACAAAAAAACGTGGTTTCGGGCTTGACCAGGCCCTCCTGGAGGGCGGCGGCGGCGATCAGCGGCTTCATGGTGGAGCCGGGTTCCACCACGTCCAGGGCGGAACGGTTGCGGCCCTCTCTGGGATTGACGTTTCGGGCGGCGTTGGGATTGAAAAAGGGATAGTTGGCCCAGGCCAGAATTTCTCCCGTGGGCACGTGGACCACCAGGCAGGTTCCGGCCTTGCCGTGGTGGGTGGTCACGGCCTTGGCCAATTCTTCCTCGGCGAAAAACTGAATCTGGGAATCGAGGGTGAGCGTCAGGTCGTGGCCGCGCAGATTCTGAAGCTCGCGGCCCTGGGCGTCGAAATAGAGCTTGCGGCCCGAGGCGTCGCGCTGCACGGCGTACTTGGCCCGGCTTCCGGCCAGCCAATCCTCGAAGGACAACTCCACCCCTTCCAGGCCCTGGTCGTCCATGCCCACGAAACCCAACACCTGGCCGGCCAGATGCCGGTTGGGATAGGACCGGCCGTGTTCGGCCTCCAGATACACCCCGGGGATGTTCGCCTGCCGGATCTCGGCCGAATCCTTGTCGTCCACGCGCCGGGAGATGTAGACGAAGGGCTTGGTGGATTCGAGCTTCTTTTTGATCCAGGCCGGTTTGATGCGCAGGATGCCGCCCAACTGATTCGCGGCGGCGTCCAGGTCCGTGACTTCCTTGGGACGCACGCTGACGGCGGTGAATTCCACGGTCTTGGCCTGACAGCACGATGAGCACGGCCGTGGCGTAGGCGCGGTCCGTCAGCACCAGGGGCATGCGCACGGACTCGGTGTTGGCCGTCATGACCAGGATGCGGGCCAGTTCGCTGCCGATCCACAGGCCAGGCAAGAGGGCCGCCAGGGTCAGCACGGCCAGTTCCGAGAGCAGGACGATTGTGGTCTCGGCCTCGGAGAAGCCCAGCACGCGCAAGGTGGCCAGGTCGCGGGTGCGTTCGGACAGGGCGATGCGCGCGCCGTTGTAGACCACCCCGCAGGATACGATGACGGCAAAGCCGAAATACACGGCCTGGACCACGCCCATCATGTCGCCCATGGCCGA
>NZ_JAZHDB010000209.1:0-43645 GCF_036584575.1 Desulfolutivibrio sp. | reverse complement strand
CGTGCGGCAAGGTCCGGTCTGCGTCAGAAAAGGGAAAGGTATGCCTTGCCCGACAGGTTCCACAGCATGGCCGCCACGGTCCCCACGGCGATGGCCGCGCCGTAGCGCACCCGGAAGGCGCGGAGTTTGGCGGGTTTTTTTGCATCGTTCGGGCCGCAGGCCGGATCGGACGGGGCGGGCGACAGCCACAGATGCAGCATGATGTGCGCGCCCCCGGCGATGCTGGTGAACAAAAAGACCGTCAGCAGGGCGTGCAGGCCGAGCGCGGCGCCCACCACGGCCATGAGCTTGACGTCGCCCGCGCCCAGATAGCCGAACAGGTGCGGCACGAGCAGGAAGGTCAGGCCCGCGCCGCACCCGGCCAGGGAGAAGAGCAGCCCGGGCAGGCCGGAAAGGACGGCGTGGGCGGCCGCAAAGGCCAGTACGGCCGGAAAGGTCACGGCGTTGGGGATTTTCCCCGTGCGCATGTCGAACGCGGCGGCGAAAATGACGACGGCGGCCAGGGACGCCTGCAGGACATAGGTGGCGAAGGGGGCGGAAAAGGGCATGTCGCGTTTCCCGTGGGGCTGGGAACCGGCGGGGCTATTTGCGCCGCAGGCGTGCGCCGATGACCGCGCCCACCACCAGGGCCAGGATGACCACCACGAGGACGATAAGCGAATTCGGGTCCATGTTGTTTCGGTCCTTGGTTTTGTGTCCGTTTTCCAAAAGAAATAGCCTTTCCTGGCGGGCATGGCAAATCCGCAGCCCTGCGGCCATGCCGACGCCTCGGAGCGATCCTTGCGCCGGGTCTTTCCATTGTCGCGGAAAAAGGCGAAATTCACCGCGTCCGTAGCTGTCCCCGGACAGGGCCGCAGGGTGTGGCGCATGGAGCGCGAGCTGCAAAACGTGCATTGGAAAAAGGCGGACACAGGCATGAGCAGCGGCATTGTGGAAAGGCTGAAGCGGTTTTTCGCCACCCAGTACGGCATTGGACGACAAGCGGCCCAAGAGGACGCCGGTCGGGCATTCCGGGTCAAGTACAATTGTTTCCAGGAGCTTCTGGAGTCCAACTCCGAGCTTTTGAAAATCATCGCGGACATGGAGACCAAGCAGGATGGCCGGGAGCTGTTCGGCATGGCCTATCTGCGCTCCCAAACCAGCCGGGCCGTGTTCCACGCCATGCGCATGATCCGGGCCTTCGAGGGCCTGTCCGGGCGAAAATGCCCGGCGCTGGGCGCCCTGGTGGAGCGCATCCGGGAGGACATCAAGCTGGCCATGGGGGTGCGCCAGGATGCGGCGGACGCCGCGTTCGTCCTGCCCCTGACCCGGGTGACGGCGACCATGGTGGACGAGGTGGGCGGCAAGTGCGCCAACCTGGGCGAGGTGGGAAATCGCGTGGGGTTGCCCGTGCCCCGGGGATTCGCCGTGACCACGGCCGCCTTTCGGGCCTTTTTCGCGGCTTCGGGGCTTGGCGAGGAGATCGCCCGCATCAAGCTCACCCTGTCCCTCGACGATCCGGCCTCCCTGGCCGCCGTCAGCGAGGAGATTCAGCATCTCATTCTTCGCGCCGAACTGCCCTCGGCCGTGTCTGCCGCCATTGAGGAGGCCCACCGGGACATGGCCGCCGACATCGGTGCGTCTCCCGCCGACCTCATGGTGGCCATGCGCTCCAGCGCCATCGGCGAGGACGGGGAACTGTCCTTTGCCGGGCAGTATCTTTCCATCCTCAACGTCCCGGCTACGAGGCTGCTCGTCTCCTACAAATATGTGGCCGCGAGCCTGTTCACCCCCCGGGCCATCTCCTACCGGGTGCTCAAGGGCATCGCCGACGACGATGTGGCCATGAGCGTGGCCTGCCTGGAGATGGTGGAATCCCGGGCCGCCGGGGTCATGTACACCCGCCATCCCCTGCATCCGGACGAGGACCGGGTGATCATCAACGCCGTGTGGGGCCTTGGGCCCTATGCCGTGGACGGGGTGGTGAACCCGGATACCTACGAGGCGGCCCGGGACGGTTCGGGGGTGGCGGCCAAGCGGGTGACGGACAAGCCGGTCATGCTGGTGAGCGTCCCTGGCGGAACCTTGGCGGAAAAACCCGTGCCGCAGGAGCTGCGGACCATGCCTTGCCTTGACGACGCGCGCATCCGTGAGCTGGCCGGTTACGGGTTGTCGCTTGAACGGCATTACGGCTGCCCCCAGGACGTGGAATGGGCCCTTGATCCCAAGGGACGGCTGGTGATCCTGCAATCGCGGCCCCTGGCCATGGCCTCCGGCTCGGACGGCGGGGAGAGCGCCGGGCATTGCGCCCGGCCGGACATCCCGGAGGTCACGGGGCATGAGGTGCTGGCCGCAGGCGGCGAGACGGCCTATCCCGGGGTGGGGGTGGGGCCGGTGGTCCATGTCCGGCGCGACGAGGATCTGGAGGCCTTCCCCCAGGGCGGGGTGTTGGTGGCCGGGCATTCGTCGCCCAAATACATGGTGGTCATGCCCCGGTGCGCGGCCATCGTCACCGAGCACGGCAGCGTCACCGGGCACATGGCGTCGCTTTGCCGGGAGTTCGGGGCGCCCACGCTTTTGGGCGTGCCGGATGCGCTGGCGGCCCTGCCCCCGGGCGAGGTCGTGACCGTGGACGCCTGGACGAGACGCATCTATCGGGGGCGGGTGGAGGCCCTGGCGGGGCTGGATGTTCCCCGGGAGATCGCCATGCGGGACACCCCGGTGCATGGGGTGCTCATGCGGGTGCTTGCGCATGTGGCCCCGCTGCATCTGCTTGACCCCAAGTCGCCGCAGTTCAATGAAAAGTCCTGTTCGACCATCCACGACATCATGCGTCTTTTGCACGAATGGTCCTATGCCGAGATGTTTCGCATCAGCGACATGGCCTCGGGACAGTCGGGCATGGCCATGCGGCTGGATGCGGCCACCGGGCTCGACCTGTACGTCATCGACCTGGGGGGCGGCGTGGCGGATGGGGGCGGCGCCCGGGGCCGGGTGACCCCGCAGGAGATCGTGTCGCGGCCGTTTCTGGCCCTTTTGGACGGACTGGTGCTTGGCGAGGAGCAGTTGCGCACGCCGCGTCCGGTGCATCTCAAGGGGTTCATGTCGGTCCTGGGGGAGCAGATGATGTCCCAGCCCAGGGCAGACGGGCAGCGGTTCGGGGAGAAAAGCTACGCCATCATCTCGGACAAGTACCTCAATTTCAGCTCCCGGGTGGGCTACCATTACGGGGTGCTGGACTGCTACTGCGGCAAGACCGTGAACAAGAACTACATCACGTTCTCGTTCAAGGGCGGCGCGGCCGACGACGTGAAGCGGGCCCGGCGCGCCCGGGGCATCGCGCTGATCCTGGAGCGGCTGGGATTTACGGTGGAGGTGACCGGTGACCGGGTGGCGGGGCGGTTCCAGAAGTTCGGGGCGGAACTGATCGAGGACCGGCTGAGGTCCATGGGGCGGCTTTTGCAGTTCACGCGCCAGACGGACATGCTGATGGTCGGCGAGGACAGCGTGACGGCCATGGCCGAGTGCTTTTTCACCGGGGCCTGCCAGTTCACGGCCGAGGGCATGGGGAAGTAACGGGGAAATACCGGCCACAGCCCTCTCGAAGTCGTCTTTTTATCATTTTGTTTGGTAAAATATGTAAAGAGGGTTTATCCTGCTCGGGAAGGCAGTTAATACAATCCGGGAGCGGGGAGCAGTTCGTCATCTGCGGGAGGAAGTCGTTGCGGCGGTCCAGGCGGGAAACATCTTCCCCTCGTGGCGAGGAGAGCCCTGATGCGCGGCTGGAAAAACGTCAAAATCTCATTTTCATCCCTCATCCTCATGAGCATTGTCTCCACAGCAACGCTGCTGACCGGAGCGATACTTTTTGGCGTCATCCATGAGAGCAATTCAGCGTCGTTGAAATCCGCAGAGACGCTTTTTCGGGAAATTTCCGGAAAAACGATCTCGGAAATAAACGTCATCGTCGAATCGATCTCCTCCATCACCGACGTGGCGTCATTGGCGTTTTCGGGGAATCCTGCCCTCCTGTCGGAGGAATATGGCCTGAGCGCCCTGCGGAAGATGAAATTCATTTTGGACGAGAACCCCACGTTGATGTCTTCCTATGTCGGATATGCAGATGGTCAATTCCATCAGGTCATCGCCTGCCGGGACAACCGCCATGTTTTAAAGACTTATGATGCTCCGGAGGGCGCCGCATATATTGAGAGAATCATCGCCCCTGGTGAAGACGGCGTCCGCCGTCAGACATGGCGCTTTCTCTCCGCCGAGCTTCGCGCCCTTTCCTCCAGGACGGAGGCCGACGTCGCCTATGATCCCAGACAAAGGCCGTGGTATCTGGATGCGGGAAAAAGCAGGCGCAGCGTGTACACCGCGCCCTATGTCTTCAGCAGCTCCAGGTTGCCCGGGATAACCTGCGCCCGTGTCCTTGAGGACGGAGGCGGCGTTTTCGGCGTGGACGTTTCTCTGTCCCAACTGGGCGCGATGCTTGCCCGGCAGCGCGTCACGCCGCACGGGACGCTGTGGATAGTGGACGCGGCCAGCCGTCTGGTGGCCGTCCCCGGCCAGGCCTGGGAGGGGCTGATTGATGACCGCCTGCAACTCCCCCTGGCCAGCGACGTCACGGACCCCGTGGTGCGCACGGCGACCCTGGCGGCCGTCTCCGCCGGGGAGGGCTCCCGCGCCCCCCGGGTGGCGGACATCGACGGCACGCCCTATCTCGCCACCCTGACGCCCATGGCGGATGAGCATGGGTTGCATTTTCGGGTCATCGTGGCCGCTCCCCTGGAGGATGTCACGGGCCATATCACGGACATGGCCCTGCGCATCGTCCTGCTTGCGGCCGTCATCCTCGGTCTGGCCGTCCCCCTGGCCATGCATCTGGCCCGCCGGGTCGCGCGCCCCGTCCGCCTGCTGTGCGAGGAGGCCGGGAAAATCCAGCGGTTTGACTTTTCCGCTTCGCCCGCAATCCGGTCCCATGTCTCCGAGATGCAGGCCCTGGCCACGGCCTGTGAGGTCATGAAATCCACGATCCGGGCCAGGACCGAGAGCCTGCTCGACACCCAGGCCACCCTTGAAAAGCTTGTGGCGGGCGGCATGGCCCTTTCTGCGGAAAAGGACATGGCCCGCCTTGTGACGCTCATTTTCCAGACGGCCAAGGAGCTTGCCGGGGCTGACGGCGGCGTGTTGTATCTCATGGAAGGGGAGGAGCTTGAAGTGGAGTTGGTGTCGCTTCATGCCGAGAGCCTGGTTTTGGGCGGGCTGTCCGAAAACCCGGCCCCCCGGGTGAAGGTGCGCCCCGAGATCATGCCTTTTCTGCAGTCCCACAGCGTCCTGCGCCATGCCTGTGAGGCCTTGCGCACCCGGAAAGCCGCCACCGCCCGGGACGAGGGCCTGTCCCTTTTCCCGACGGGCCTGCCCGAGGAGCCCAAGGACTATCGCATCGCATCCCTGATCACCGTCCCGCTTGCGACCCGCCGGGAAGAGGTTATCGGCGTCATCCAGCTTTTCAACCCGCAGATTCTCCCCTCCGACGAAGCTGGCGACGGCATTTCCGGGCAGGGCATGGGCTTTATCGGCTCCCTGGCGGCTCAGGCGGCTGTGGCCCTGGACAACCACCATCTGGTTCTTTCCCTGCGTGACCTCTTCGACGCCCTGATTCAGGTCATCGCCTCCTCCATTGACGCCAAATCCCCATATACGGCGGGACACTGCACCCGGGTGCCGATTCTGACCGAAATGCTGGCCCAGGCCGTCCATGAAGCCACGGACGGTCCCCTGGCGGGCTTCCGCATCGAGACCGACGATGAATGGCGTCAGTTGTGGATCGCCGCCTGGCTGCACGACTGCGGCAAGGTGACGACCCCGGAATACGTGGTGGACAAGGCCACAAAGCTGGAAACGATATACAACAGAATCCATGAGATTCGGATGCGGTTCGAGGTGCTTCGCAGGGATGTCGAGATTTCGCATCTTCGGAAGTGCGGCCTTGGCCAGGCGGCGCCGCAGGGACTTGGGCAGGAGTTTGAGGAAGAGATACGCAGGCTGCATGCGGATTTTGAGTTTGTAGCCGCCTGCAATGTCGGAGGAGAGTTTCTCTCCGATGAGGACAGAAAGCGTCTGGAGCACATCGCCAGCCGCCAATGGCTGCGATATTACAATGACCGGATAGGCCTTTCCGAGGAGGAACTGGGACGCAAGGCCCACGAGGCGGAACCCGAATTGCCGACGCCGGAACCGCTTTTGACCGACAAACCGGAGCATGTCATTCCCCGGAGGCGGGCCTACCCCGACCTTGTGGACGCCCAGGGGAATCCCCTGCTGTTTCCTGAAAACGAATACAATCGGGGCGAACTCTACAACCTGTGCATCTCGCGCGGCACGCTCACCCCGGAAGAGCGTTTCAAAATCAACGAGCATATGCTCAGCGGCCTGGAGATGCTGAAAAAAATTCCCTTCCCGGAACAGCTTGGCCGCGTGACCGAGATCGCCACGGGGCATCATGAGACGCTCATCGGCACGGGCTATCCCCTGAAAAAGACCAAGGACCAGCTTCCGGTGGAGGCCCGCATCTTGGCCATTGCGGACATCTTCGAGGCGCTGACGGCGGCGGATCGTCCCTACAAAAAGGCCAAGACCCTGTCCGAGGCCCTGGGCATCATGGCGAGGATGCGTAACGGCAGGCATATCGACCCGGATATCTTCGACATTTTCCTGGCCAGCGGCGTCTTCTCGGCCTATGCCGAAACGCATCTGGCCGCGTTTCAACGCGACGTGACGGACGTCAGCCCGTACGTCTCGCAGTCAGATGCCAGGAATACATCTTGAAAGGAGCCCGTTATGCCGCTTCTGGAATGGAACGACGACCTGAGCACCCAAGTTCATGACATCGACGCCCAGCATCGGCGGCTGGTGGACATGACCAACAGGCTTCATGACGGCATGTTGCGCCAGGAGTCGACAGTCTTTTTGCAGGGCATTCTGGGTGAGATGGGGGACTATGCCGTGGAGCACTTCGGCACGGAAGAACGCTACATGGACGCTTACGGCTATCCGGACAGCGCCGCGCACAAGGGCGAGCACCATGAGTTCGTCGTCAAAGTCCAGGCCATTGCTGCGGATTGCTCCAGCGGCAGATGCGCCATCTCCATGGATATTCTCAATTTTCTCTGCGGCTGGCTGGTCACGCACATAAGCGGCGCCGATAAAAAGCTTGGGGCCTTTCTCCTTGCCCATGGGGTGGATGCGGTGGAGGCGGCGGGCGCCTGATCGGCGGGCGCCGGGCGGGCGGCCTGGGAATCCGGCGCATCAGGCCTCCGATGGCTCGGTGAACCGCCGCACCACCATGTCCTGCGCCTTGATCCGGGCCTTGGCCAGGTCGTAGTGCAATTGCAGGGTCAGCCATGTCTCGGGCGTGCCGCCGAAGGCCTTGGCCAGGCGAAGGGCCATCTCCGGCGACACCCCGGAGCGCCCGTTCACCAACTCCGAAAAGGTCTTGCGGGTAACGCCCAGGCCCCGGGCCGCCTCCGACACCGTGAGGCGCAAGGGCTCAAGGCATTGATCCCTCACCAGCCACGATTCAATCCTCCTCTTTCCGGACAAACTGCCTCTCCAACACTTCAAGCGCCTGGATATCCGTTTTATCCGCATCAAGAGCCTCTTGCCCTTTCCGCTTGTGGTCGAAATCGGCATATCGCGCATGAACGATCCGGGCCATTTGTTCATGGCTCATCCGGCCTGGTCCTTGGAGCAAGGGACGCTCATTGAACACGATGAAATTATTCATGTATTGTCGCCAATCGTTCAAGGTGAGCTGCTGTCGTCTGGAAACCCGATCTTCCGCATAGTCCAGATACATGGAGACGATGCGGTTCAATTCGATGATCTCTGCTTCAGAAAGGTAATTTTTGGCTACGACAACATCCGCCTTGCGCACTTTCTGCCCAGTCCAACTTTTCAGATTCATGTTCGGCTGCTCGGGATCAGCCCGTTTTATCACCAATTCGGCGGCAGTATGCCCTGTCACGGCATACAGCATCTTGTTTTGCACTTCGGCAAAAAACGACTGGGACACCTGCGGGTCGTCCCTGTAGTCCTGCGAGAGGGCGAAAAGGTCTCGGATTTTCTGGTAAAATCGCTTCTCCGAGGCCCGGATGTCACGGATGCGTTCAAGAAGTTCATCGAAATAGTCCCACTCTGGGTTCTTGAGCTTCGCGTCATTCATGACGAAGCCCTTGACCAGATACTCCCGCAGGGTGGAGGTGGCCCATTGGCGGAATTGGGTGGCGCGGGGAGAGGTGACCCGATAGCCCACGGCGATGACGGCATCGAGCCCGTAATGTCGAATCGAACGATTTATTGAACGATTTCCCTCGGTTCGAACTTGTAAGAAATCCTTACAAGTTGCCTCCTCAGTCAGCTCCCCTTCCTGAAAGATGGCCTTCAGGTGCATGGAAATGTTTTGCGGACTGGTCTGGTACAGGTCGGCCATCTGGGCCTGCGACAACCAGGCCATGTGATCCTTCAGACGGACGTCCACCTGGGTTTTGCCGTCTGCGGTTTCGAAGAGAATGATTTCGTTTGGTGGCGCAAGGTGCGTGGGGCTCACGGCCTTCCTCCCGCATGTATCCGGGTGGTTCGTGCAAAACTATCAGGTACGGTGAAAAGTTGGAGTCCTGAAAAGGACATAAAGGGAAACATATATGAGTTTGCCACGACAGGCCAGAGAGGGAAATCCACGTGATCCCTCCGACCCCGGCGGGGCGGACGTCCTGCCGCGCCGCCGCTCTAGGGCCGACGGGTCAGGCCTTCATCGGGAGTCCGCCATGTCCAAGTCCGTAACCCCTTCGTGTTGCGAAGCGCGAGGCATCGCTACGGGAAGCCTCACCAGCCTTCGGGCGGCTTGCGGCTGGTGTGGAAGACGCGCAGGATCTCCACGGCGTCCCCGCGCACGCGATAGGGCACGATATATGGATAGCGCTCGATGACCAGTTCCCGGGTTCCGAACACCCGGCCGGGCCGTCCCGCTTGGGGATGTTTTTCCAGGTGCGCGACGCGGTCCATGATGTGGGCATACACCTTTTCCGCCGCATCCTGGTCTTCCCGGGCGAGGTAGTCCAGTTCCGCCTCGAGATTTCCCCGCGCGGCCCGCAGCCACCTAACGCGCACCGGGCCCCCACTTCGCGTCCAAGGCCCGCATGTCCTCATCCGTGGCGAAATCTCCGGCATCGGCCTCGCGCAGGCCCTGCTGGATTTCCGCCACCTGCCACGCCTCCCGGGCGACAAAATCCTCAAGCGCCCGCACGGCCACAAAACTCTTGGTTCTTCCCATCGCCTGGGCAAGCTCACCGAGCTTGGCGGCCAGCTCCTGGGGCAATCGCAGGGACATGGATGTTTGCATGGCATCTCCTTACACTGTATTACAGCATACTACGCCGTATTCAAATAAATACAAGTTCCTGCTCGCGCTTCTCCCCATGGCGTGCGGCCAGGGGCCGCCATCGGCGCGGCCAGAAAATACCCGGGCCAGGCGTGGCGCTGAGGAGGTGCTGCTTGACGTCCGAAAGTTTAGCAGCTAAACAGACTCCATGCGCGACTTCGACGACGTGATGCCCATTTTCATGACCCTTGGCGCGGTGCTGACCGGCTTCGCCCGCATCGAGCGCAGGCCCGTGGACTTCGGCCTGGGCGTGACCCTGTATCCCGCCGAGGTGCACATGCTCTCTGCCCTGGACCTCTCGGACGGGGCGGGCGTGACCGAGCTTGCGGCCTCCTGCGGGGTCACCAAGGGGGCAGTGTCCCAGATGGTCAAGCGCCTGGCCGCCAAGGGCCTGGTCGCCCGGGAGGCGGACGAAGCCCGGGGCCGGGTGGTCCTGACCCCTTTGGGCGCCGCGGTCAGCCAGGCCCATTTCGAATTTCACAAGGCCCACGACAAGGAATTCCTCGACTATCTGCGTGGCCTTTCGGATCGCGATTTCGCCGTGTGCCGGGAGATGTGTCGCCGCATGAAGGCCTGGATGGAGGCCTATCCCGAATAGCCCCTTTTTTGTCCAAAGGGTTTAGCGGCTAAACACTGTGACCCAACAGGAGACACCCATGGCGCTTGTTACTCCCACCACCTCGTTTGAACCCATCGAATCGATATTGTACGCCTCCACCCTCGCCAAGGGGCTCATGGCCGCCCTGGACCTCGATATCTTCGGCCAGTTGGCCCAGGGCGACAAATCCGCCGGGGAGCTGGCGGCGGCCACCGGCACGCAGCCGGATCGCCTGGAGGCCCTGCTCGACCTGCTCACCGCCCGGGGCGTTTTGGTAAAGGCAGCAGCAGGCTACGCCAATTCGCCTGCGGCGGCGGAATACCTCACGCCGGACAGGCCGCTTTACCAGGGCCGGGCCATGGCCTTGAACATGCAGTTCTTCGCTCCCCTGGAAGCGGACCTGACGACGGCCCTGCGCCGAAAGGAAAGGGAGCGGCACGAGGTCGACGCCGCCTGGGCCATGGAGGAGGTCATGGAGGGCACGGCGGGCCATGCCAAAAGCGGGGCGCTCGTGCGGGTGACCCGCCTGGCCTCGGCCTTGCCGGGCTTTGCGGCCATGCGGACCATGGCCGACGTGGGCGGCAACCACGGCGAATTCACCATGGCCCTTTTGGACGAAAACCCGAAGCTGGTCGGGACGATTTTCGATCTGCCCCATGTGGCCCCGTTGTCCGAGGCCCGTTGCCGAGCGCGCGGCTACGGAGATCGGGTGACGGCCGTCTCCTTCGACCTGCGCACGGACGCCATCGGCAAAGACGCCTTCGATCTGGCCCTGGCCTCGCACGTCCTCTACGGGGTGGCCGAGGATTTGGAGCGCAGCGTGGGCACGGTGGCGACGGCGCTTCGGCCCGGAGGCTGGATGGTGTCGCACCATTTTGCGCCCGGGGGCCGTGATGCGGTGAGCGAGGCCGGGCAGGAGCTTTTGACGCGGCTGGCCGGATATCCCACGCATTTTTTGCCCCTGGAGACGATAAAGGGGGCCATGGCCCGGCAGGGCCTGGGGGACTTCGTGGTCGAGGCGGCGGCCCCGCCCCTGGGCGGCGGCCTCATCGTGGCCGGACGCAAGGGGTAGGCTGGCGGCCGCGAGGGGAACGGGCACAAGGCTGGAAAAGAGAGCCGCGATGTCGTATGGCATGCAAAACAGGCGGAAAGGCGACCTGCGCCGCAGTCGTGCCATGCGGCGGCGGGACGTTTCCCAGGAGGATTCGGAATGAAGCCCTGGAAGCGCATCGTGGCGTTGAGTCTGGCGGTGGTCTTTGTGGCGGGAATGCTCGGATGCGCCGGGGCCAGTTCCCCGGGCTCCAAGCAGGCCGAAATCTTCAAGCGGATGCAGACCTCGCATCGAAACAATTAAAAAAACGTCGAAAGACCGCTCCCTGGCGGTCTTTCGACGTGATATTCTGCGCGGAGGGTTTGCTGCGCCCGGACGATCCTCCCACCCGGTTTCCCGGGCCTCCCCGGTCGGGTCGTCCGAGCCGCTATCGTCTTAGCCGCCGATGCCGGTGTTGATTTCCTCGAAGGTGCTGCGAAGCGTGGTGCCCAGGGTGGTCACGGCGAGCACGATGACGGCGGCGATCAGCGAAGCCAGAAGTCCGTATTCCACTGCCGAAGCCCCTTCCTCATCACGCACGAAGTTCATGATCTTGTTCAACATGGCCGTTCTCCTTTTATCGAATTTGAAATTTTTCCCTTGTGGATGACTCTCTTAAAGCAACCGCCGTGCCGGGCGGCGTCAATGGGAGAAAAAAGATGGGTCGCCGTATGGGCGTCCTGGATAACGACATGAAAAACAGCGTGTTGGAGAATACCTTCCCTGGCCGGGCCGCCGACCGGGGGCAGGAATCCGAGCTGAACGTTCCACGGATCATGGAACAGCAAAACGGCGGGAGTCCGGAAAGGGGCCAGGGCCAAGGCTTTTGCCGCAAGTGCCGGGATGACGGCGGGAGGGCGAAATATTCCACGAATCGTGGACTGTGCGATTTTTGCGGGAGCAGTGCCGGAAGATTCTTTTTTGTCTGGGATCACAGCCTGTTAGGTGGCCGGAGAAATCCTTCCGGCCTTTCCTGAACCAAACGCGCGCCTGTGCGTGCCGCACCTGGCGGGCCTTTTGCCGATGTGAGCGGGGCGGCTGCTCCACGGATCGTTGAAAAGGGGATGGGGCCGACCGCCATGGGCCAGCCCCAGGCTGAATCAGCGTAGCGGGGTGAAGCGTTCGGGACGTCCCAGCAGGGGTTTTCCGGCGGCATGGGCCAACCCCGAAAGCATCCCCGAGAAGACGAGTTGGTGCAGGGGATAGGTGGCGTACCAGTAGAGGAGCCCGCCCAGGCCCCGGGGCAGGAACCGGGAATGGGCGGTGAGTTCGGTCTGGTTGTCGCCCACGCGCAGCAGTTGAAATTCCAGCAGGGCCTCGCCGGGAAGTTTCATTTCGGCCAGAAGGACCAGTCGGCGGTTTTTCTCCACGGTCAGGATGCGCCAGAAGTCCAAGGGGTCGCCCACGCGCAGGTTGTCCGGGAAAATGCGCATCCGGCGCAGGCCCACCCCGCCGAAAAGCTTGTCCAGAAATCCCCGCAGCCGCCACAGCATGTCGCCGTAATACCAGCCGGTTTCCCCGCCGATTTTGGCCAGGGCGCGCCATAGGTCTTCCGGTTCCGAGGCGATGCGCACCCGGTAGCCGCATTGCAGCACCGTGCCCCCGGCATAGGGCGCGTCGCCCACGGTCAGCCATTCGGGCGGCGCCACGCACCCGGCGTCGGTGCAGCAAGTCTCCACCGTGTTCTGGCGGATTTTCTCCAACGCCCGGGCGATGGTCTCCCGGCAGGTGCGCAGATTCTGGGGGATGATGTCCCGGATGGCGTGATCCTGGCAGACGACCTCATTGCGTAGGCCCTCCACCAGGGGGATGACCAGGGAGGCCGGGATGGGGGTGACCAGTTGCGCCCAGTAGCCCGAAAGTCGGGGGGTCATGACCGGCACGGGGATGATCAGGCGGCGCGGCAGCCCGGCCTCCTCGGCGTAGATGCGGAAGAGATCCTGGTAGGAGAGCACGTCAGGGCCGCCGATGTCGAAGGTGCGGCCCAAGGTGCGGGGTTCGTCCAGGCAGCCCGTGAGGTAGCCCAGGACGTTGGTGACGGCGATGGGCTGGCAGCGGGTGCGCACCCAGGCCGGGGTGAGCATGACCGGCAGGCGGTCGCCCAGGTAGCGCAAAAGTTCGAAGGAGGCGCTGCCCGAGCCCAGGATCATGGCCGCACGCAGATGGGTCAGGGGGACGCCGCCGTGGGACAGAATCAGCGCCACCTCGTGGCGGGACTTGAGGTGGTGGCTTAAATCCTCCCGCTCTTCGCCCAGTCCCCCCAGGTAGATGATGCGCGTGAGTCCCCCTTCCCGGGCGGCCCGGGCCATGATCAGGGCGGCATGGCGGTCGTCGGCGGCGAAGTCGTGCTTGCCGGGACGCATGGAGTGCACCAGATAGTAGGCGGTGTCGCAGCCGCGAAGCGCCGCCCGGGTGGACTCCAGGTCAAAGAGATCGGCGGCGGCCAATTCCACGCCTGGATGGGCGGCCCACGGCCTGGCCCCCAGCTTGTCCAGGGAGCGGCCCACGGCCCGCACCCGGCGTCCGGCGTCCAGGAGCTTGGGAACCAGGCGTCCGCCCACATAGCCGGTGGCGCCTGTCACCAGGATGGGTTTGTCGGTCATTTGGGGGCCTCCGGGAAAGGGTGAGAGAAACCACGGTATCAATCCGGAGGGGGCGTGGCAACGTGAACGGCGAAAGAGACTGCGCCGCAGGGATTTCGTCAGGAGGGCGTGTCGGGCGGCCGACACAGGGCCGCCACCATGCGGCGGATGGTGTCGGTGCTGGCGGGCTTGACCATGTAGCCGTCAAACCCGGTCTGACGGCAGATTTCCCGATGTGCGGGATCGTCATGGGCGGTCAGGGCGATGATCGGGGTCGGCGGCAGACGGCGTTCGCGTTCCATGGCCCGGATGCAGGCCGTGACCTCATGGCCGTCCATGTCCGGCATTTCCAGATCCATGAGCACCATGTCGAACGGGTTTGAAACAAAGAATTCCAGGGCCTGGCGACCGTTGCGCGCCCCTTGGGGTTCGCATCCGGCATGACGCAGGCACATTTCCATGGCCAGCCGGGAGCTTTCACAGTCCTCGGCCAGAAGCACCCGGTAGCGGCCAGTCGCCGCATCGCATGTGTCCGCCCTGTCCCTGTCGTCGTCCATTTTTCGGGCATCCTTGGGTGTCGGTCTCGTTCATCATCAGGTCGCCTGGCGTCGCATCCGGCCGGGCCGGGTACAGAAAATGCGACATAGCGTCAATGCGACGTCATTTCAGCACCCCGTGGGCCATGTTCGTTCCCCGAGAACGGGTCACAACATGTTGTCCCTGGCCGGATATGGCTGCATCGGGCCGGAGGCGTCGCGTCGGTACGGATGAATTAAGCAAGAATCGATCCGAAGAAAAAGGCCGCCCCGGGAGGCGTGGGGCGGCCTTTGATGCAAAGATGCGGAAACAGGCGACGGAAGGCTATTCCCCCAGCATGGACCCGACGACACCCAGCGTCAGGGCCGCCAGGATGCACAGGACGGAAACCAGGATGCCCACCCAGATGACGAAGCGGTGCACGCCGCCAAGTTCGGCGCAACGCATGGCGACGTCCATCCCGGGAAAGGCCTGCTTAAGCCGGACGATATCCGTGCGGGCCTTGCGGTAGCACAGGAAATATCCGACCGCGCCCGAGGCGATCATGACGGCGAAGTTGAGGTATGGGACGAACGACAGCACAAAGACCAGGGCGGCATAGGCATACAGCTTGCGGTACAAGAGCCACCAGAAGGTGAAAAAAAACGCGGACCAGTTCCAGGTGGCCTTGAAGTTGCCAGCCAGATCGTCGAACATTCTGAACCTGGGGAGATATTTGTGTGCCTCCGGGCCGATAAAGGCCACATATTCGTTGTCCGTGACGATGTCCATGGCATGCCTTCCTTTGAGCTTTTTGTTGCTCTCTGTCATAAAACAGGCCACCAGACAACCGGGGACGGACGGAACGGTCATGCCCTGCCCGTTGCTGCCCGCCACGTCCCCACGTACCGAACATTGATGAAAAAGAGGGGAAATCGCATGTATGAGGTCAAGATTGTCGGCGACGCGAGCGTGGAAGGCCCGGATCTGGCGGACCTCGACGTCAATCTCCTGGAGCGCAGCCTGCGCCAGGACATGATCAACCGCCTGGAAGAAGTGGGGCTGATCATCGAGGGCCTTGAGATCAACGTGAAGTTTTTGCCCTAGGTAGGGCCCCGGACGGGCTGGCGTTGCGGTTGAAATGCGTCCGTGTTTTGCGAAAGGCGGAAGTCTTTGAGGGGATGACTTTCGAAATCCGCATGCCCGGATGTCGCGATGCTCAATATGGGGCCGACCGGGCCCGGAGCGCCCGCCAGCCCACGGCCATAAGCCAGGTGGCGGCGGCCACGATCCAGACCGCAAAAAGCCAGCCCCGGGTCATGTCTTCACCCCGGAACAGGGCGTGGACAAAGGCCGCAGGCGCGGCCAGGTACGCCGCCAGATGCACGGGCCGCCAGATGCGGCGGGGCAGGCGTCCCGAGGTTCCAAGCCACGCCGCGCCCCAGGCCGCAAAAAAAAGCGCCAGGGCCGCCTTGCCCAAAACCATTTCCCAGGTGTTGGGGACGTCCAGGGCGGCCTGGGGAAACGAAAGCCCCATGGCTCTGGCGAAGCGGAAGACGTGGAGTCCGGCGTGGACCGCCAGCAGGGCCGGAAAGGCCAGCCCAAGGGCCTTGTGGACCCGAAAGGTCCGGGGAAGGCCCAGGGCCTGGACCGCCAGCGGGCTTCGCGCGCCCAGAAGAAACAGCAGCGGGATGCACGTCAGGGCCGTAAGCGCCGCCAGGTTGGCCACGGCGCGAAGCCGGTCTTCTCCGGCGAAGACCTGGGGCAGGGCCAGGGCCAGGGCCAGGGCCGCACAGGCCAGACCCATGGGCGCCAGAAAAAAGATCGTCGCGCGCAGGCGCGTCACAGGGCGTCGCCAGAGGCCAGTGTGGAGAGAAAGGCGGCCATGGCCGCCTTTTGTGCGTCATCCACCCGGGCGCCGCGCTTTTGCATGCGCCCGATGTAATCGGCCCAGTCTTTCTCGCTGTTTTTGCCGAGTCTCTCCCGCACCCGGCTCAGACTGTGGCAGGCTGTGCAGCGTTCCCGGACCAGGGCCGGGGCCTCCGGCTGGGCCTGGACCCGGGAGGCGTGGAGGGGAGACAAGATTGTGGCGGCCAGGGTCATACAGGCAGCGGCAAGCGCCATGCGCATGGGGATGATCCTCCGTGTGCGTAAAGGTTCGCGCCTCCTGTCCCGGATCGGTCACGGCACCGGATGGACGCGGGCAAATTCCAGGAGATCCTCGTAGACCCGTTGCACCTCGGCCACGGGCAATTCGCCCGCCACCATGAGCATGGGCGTTTCCTTGTGGAATCGGGCCGCCCAGGGCATTTTGGACAATTGCTCCCACACCCCCCATTTGCCGTAGGAAATGACGCCATGCACGGTCTGCAGGGAGACCTCGAAGGCCTCGTAGTCCATGGGGCCGACCGTGGTCCGGGGGATGCTTTCCTGGTCCGGCCCGGCCTGGATGGACATATAAAACCAGTCCCCGATGCGGATATCCCCGAACCAGCGCTCGTCGTCGCCTTTCGGGCGTTCGAGTTCCGTGAGAAGGGTGCGAAAATCCTGTGCCATGCCATGCTCCTTTCGTGGGGTGTCCGCCCCGGGTTGCAGATCGGGAGCGGCAAAGAAGCAGTGTAGGGCCATTGCGCCGAGGCGGTCAACCCGGGAAGAGTTTTGTGCGGTCGGGCTCAGACGGCGATAATTTTTTCAAGAGCCGGTGGAAGAAGGTCTGCACGTAGCGACCTGAAACCACGTCAGGCAGCCCGAAGCGCGGCGGTTCCTCGTCCAGCTCCGAGGTAAAGGCGAAATAGGCCTGCCGGGAGAGGGTCTCCACGGCCGGTCCCAGGGTTTCCCACAAGGTGGCCTTGGCCTCGGCGGCGATCTCGAAGGTGCGGCATTGCAAGGGACGGTATTCGAAAAGCAGGCATTTTCCGTCCTCGACCAGGGGACACTCGGCCCCGACATCGGACAGGCAGAACCCCCCCGCCGCTGCATGGGGGGTTTCGCTGGCGGTCGCCTCGCGTTCCCGCCTGGCCGCCTCCACGGCCCGGTCGATGACGTCCAGCCGCATCTGGCTGGACATGGTCACGTTTCGGGCGTGGCTGATGTAGACGGCCTCGATGAACGTCAGGTTCACCGGGGTGGCGCAACACCGGACATGCTCCCGGCCGCAGCGGCCCCCCTCCGGGGCGTATTCCTCGGCCAGGGCGCACAGGCCCTCATAGTCGTAGAAAAACGGCCCCAGATCCACCAGGTGTTTGGATTCCAGGGTGGGTTCGCGGATGGTCAGCCGCCCGCTGGCCCGGCCGTATTTTCGGATGGTCCACCACTGATCGAAATTGGTGGGTTTGGAACGCAAGGGTTTCAGGATGCGGGCGGACAGGCTGTGGCCCATGCCCCGGCGCAGCAGGTAGGCGTTTAAGACCGTCCCCGTGCGGCCGATGCCGTGCCGACAGTGGATGAGCACCTTGCGTCCCAGATAGACAGCCTCGTCGATCCAGGCCAGGGCCTTCTCCAACTCCGCCAGGGGAGGGGCCTGTTCGTCGGGGATGGGCAGATAATAGACCTCGAACCCGGCCTGGGATTCGAGTTCGTGCAGATCGCAGAACTCGGCGCACAGGTTGAGGATGGCGCCGATGCCCTGCGCCTTGAGGGAATCCAACTGCTCCCTGGTCATGGGCGCATGCCCCACTGCCAGATGCGGCGTGACGAAGGTCAGTTCGTAGGCATGGCGGGGGCGCGTCATGGGGCGTTACCGGTCGGTCTTGTCCAGGAAATCGCCCACCAGGGCTCGCATGTCCGTGTCCGCAGACAGGGTGATGTCCATAAGTTTGGTTCGGGCCAGGAGGTAGCCGAGCATGGCCAGCCGTTTCTGGATGATGACCTCGTTTTCCCGGGCCATGCGGGCATCGAGCATGTCGCCCTTGATGGTCACCGTGAAGCTGAAATGGGTGAGCACCCGGGAGATGAACTCGATGCGCGACAGGCGTTGATCCAGGGCGCCGCCGCCGCCTTTGAACCGGAAGTTGATGTAGTTGTTTTTGTCTTCGGGTCCGCACACGGTGTCCAGCACCGAAAAGTGGTAGCCGAAACGGATCATGAGGTGGGCGTAGTTGGCGGAAATGACCGCATAACTGGCCAGAAGCCGGGATTTGCCACTGAAGATGCCGCCGCTTATGCGGTCGAGCTCCTCCCAGTCCACGAACTGGGCATCGTCGTCCCAGGAGGCCTGGGGCGAGGTCAATCCGGACCACACGGCCCACATGGGCGCGCTCTTGATTTCCCCCGGGGTGACGGTGGGGGAACCCGCCATGCCTTCGAAAAGGCCGCCGCCCAGATCCAGGATGTACATGGTGAAAGGCAGCGGGGTTTTCAGGCGTTTGGCCGAGGCCAGCCCGCGTCCGCCGCGGCCCACCAGGGAAAACATCTCAGCTACGCTTTTTTCATGCGCGAACCGCACGACATCATGGATCGAGCGCATGTTCGCCGGGGCGAAATCCGGGGATTCCGGGTCGGTCAGCGTCAGTCTGGCCACCAGGGGGATGATTTTTTCCAGGCGGGTTCCCAGGGGGGTGATCTTTTTGGGGCCGGTGTCGGCCGCCGCCCCGATCAGGCTTTCCACCCGGCCGGGGAACACCTTCCCGGCGTCGGCGTCCAGGGTGATCTCCTGGCCGTCAGGGATGTGCGTGAAGATTTCCGGGCCAAAGACCGCCACGGGCAGTCCGAACTCCCTGGCCACCGAGGCGAAATGCCCCGCCCGACTGCCTGCCGCCGCGACCACCCCGGCCACCCTCCCGGCCAGCCTGGCCAGCGCCGGTGAAAGCGTGGGGGTCAGAAGAATCGCCCCGGCCGGAATCGCCGAGACCTCGATGACCGTCTGGGCATGCACGGCCCGTCCCGCGACCACGCCGTTTGACACCCTCCCTCCGCCGGTCAGAAGGGGCGTGGGGAGATCGCCGGAGACGTCTTTGCCCGGCTGGCCATCGTCCACATAGGCCCCGAAGCCATCCTCGGCGTCGGCGGCCTCCGGATCGGCGTGCTGCGGATCGGCGTTTACGTCCCGGCTTTGCAGGATGAAGAGGTCGGCGGCCTTGTCCATGGCCCATTCCACATCCTGGGGGCGGCCGAAGAGCGATTCCAGGCGCAGCCCGATTTCCGCCAGCCGTTCGGCGGCCTCGTCAGGCAGGGCCGTTTCCGGGGCGTCCATGGCCTCGGGGTCCGGATCGCGGACCAGGACGCGGGGGTGTTTTCCCCTGGTCAGGACCACGGATTCGGGGATGATGCATCCGTCCACCACGGCCGTGCCCAGGCCCTTGGCGGCATAGACCCCCATGACCTCGCGTCCCTGCATCGGTCCGCCCGGGTCCAGGGTGTACAGCACGCCGGCGGACTTGGCCTCGATCATGGGCATGATCAAAACGGCCATGGACGTTTCCTCGTCGGACAGGCCGCTTAAGACCCGGTAGGTCAGGGCCCGGGGACCGTATTTGGAGGCCAGCACCGCCTTGTAGGCCGGAATCACCTCCTCGGGTTTCACGGACAGCACGCTTTCGTATTGTCCGGCGAAGGAGGCCTGTCCGTCCTCGGCCAGGGCCGAACTGCGCACGGCCAAAAGCCCGTTTCCGACCCGGGCCATGTCCTCGGCGGCCTGGCGCAGGGGTCCGGCAATGTCCTCGGGGATATGGATGGACAGGACCATCTGGCGCAACTCGGCGGCCAGCCCGGCCATCTCGTCGGGCTTGGAGAGGATCACCTTGCGCAGCTTGGCGTCGAGCTTGGGCCGAAGTTCCGAGGCCTCCAGGATGTACCGGAAGGCCCCGGCCGTGACCACGACCCCCGGCGGACACGGGATGCCGCCGTTGGCGTGGAGCCGTCCCAGGGCGGCGGCCTTGCCGCCCACCAGTTCGGGATGTGCGGCGGCCTCGTCCAGGGTCAGGAGATAGGGGGGGGACATGTCGGGTACGGGTACGTCCAGGGCCATGCGCACGTAGAAATCGATCTTGCGGGCGTATTCGGGCAGGTCTACGTATTTGGCCGGTGACAAAAGCGTCAACTGGGCCGTGAGATGCTCCACGGCGGAGCTTAACCGCTTGCAGAGCCAGACGATGCGCGCCCAGTCGGCGTGCTCGTTGCCGTAGTGGATATCCTCGATCTCGGCGATGATGTCCAGGCACAGGTCGTCGTAGCGCAACAGTTCCTTGAAGGCGTTGTATTTCTCACGCAAAAGGATGCCCGGGGCAAAGATCTGGTAGGACCAGTGACGGAAAAGCTGGGTAAGGGACATGTCGCGTCTTCCCGGTTGCCGGTTCAAGCGTTTTCCAAGGCCTCGGCCACTTTGCGCTCCAGTTCGTCCTTGTCGATGGGCTTGACGCAGTATTCGCAGGCCCCCAGGCGTACCGATTCCCGGGCCGTCTCCAAGGTGGGATAGCCCGTGAGCATGATGACCCGGGTGGCGGGCGACCGTTTTTTTATTTCCTCCAGAACCTCCACGCCGGTCATCTTCTTGAGCTTGATGTCCAGGATGGCCATGTCCGGCTTGGCCTTGCCGATGTGCGTCAAGGCCTCTTCCTCTTCGGTGAAGACCGTGACGCCGTGCCCTTTTCGTTCCAGGATGCGCTTGATGAGCACTCCGGCATCGATGACGTCGTCTAAAACAATGATGTCGGCCATTTATTTCCTTCCTTTGTCAAGAACGTGATCCGATTCCAGGGTTTCCGCATGGTCCAGGGGAAGATCCACGACAAAGACCGTGCCCGGGCCGCGTCCCGGGGCCTCCACCGCATCCTGGTTGAAAAATCCCTTGGGCACGGGGCTCTGGGCGGTGATGGAGCCGTCGTGATCCTCAATGATGCCAAAGGACACGGACAAACCGAGGCCCGTCCCCTGCCCCACGGGTTTGGTGGTGAAAAACGGGTCGAAAATCTTTTGCAGGTTGTCGGAATCGATGCCCGAACCCGTGTCCGCGAACCAGGCCGTCACCTTCTGGGCCGGAGAATCCAGGCGGGAGCGCACCAACAGCAGTCCGCCGCTGTCGCTCATGGCGTCGCGGGCGTTGGTCAGGAGGTTGATCCACACCTGCTTGAGCTTTTCCGGGTCGCCGTAGATGATGGGCATGCGTTCATCGAGATCGGTCATGATGTAGACCTTGTCCAAGCCGAAGGTGTGCCGCACCAGGCTTATGGCCTCCATAAGCGAGTTGTTGAAACACATCTCCAGCTTTGCGCTGTCCGTCTGCCGGGAAAAACCCAGGAGATCGGCCACGATTTTCCGGCAGACCTTGGCCTGCTTTTCCATGATTTTTAAATCTTCATATATCTGGCTGTCTTTGTCCACTTCCTCCTGAAGGAGTTGGGCATATCCCAAAATCACGCCCAGGGGGGTGTTGATCTCATGGGCCACGCCCCCGGCCAGCTTGCCCACGGATTCCATCTTCTGGGACTGGATGAGCTGTTCCTGGAAGAGCTTGAGCTGGGTCACGTCCCGGGCCGTGCGTAAAAGGCCCATGACCCGCCCGTCCTTGTCGAAGACCGGGGCCCGCACGACATGCAGCCACATGTCCCGCTGTCCGAGCCGGGCGCGTTTTTCACGGTCAAAGGGCAGGCCCGTGCGCACCACGCGCAGATCCTCCTCACGCGTGATCTTGGCCTCGGCCTCGGGGAACAGGTCGAATTCGGAAAGTCCCTCGATGTCATGGGCCGTGCGGCCCACATAGTCGGCAAAGGCCTTGTTCACGGACAGGTATTTCAGGTTGTCACCGATCAGGCACACGTAGTCGGGGGTGGCGTCCAAGATGGTGCGCAACAGCTGTTCCTGCCGGGTGAGCACGCCCTCGGCCTGCTTGAGCTCCTCCAGGTGGGTCTTGAGGCTCAAGGCCATGACGTCGAAGGTCTCGGCCAGATCCTGGATCTCGTCGCCCTTGTTGCGGTTGTAGACCGGGCAGTCCTTGCACGACTCCTCCTTGTCCCCGTCCTCGGCATCGGAGCAATCGGGGCACAGCGTCCCGGCCAGGTACCAGCACCGCCTGCGGGTGTCGCCGTAAGCAGGACAGTGGGTCAGATCGCAGTTCATGATTTCCCAGCAGTTTGCGGCCACGACGGGGCCGGTGCGCATGTCCAGGTTACCCTTGACCACCTCTTCGGCATGTTCCCGCAAAAGACCGATGCGCCGGGTGACCTGTCTGGCGAACAGGGAGCTGAACAGGATGGCCGGGACCAGGGCCGCGCCCGAGAGGGTGAAGATGAAAAAGACCAGACGATTGACGGAGTTCTGGGTCTGGGCGCGCGAAAGACCCACCCGGGCGGTGCCGAAGCGGGCCCCCACGATCATGATGGGGGCGGCGAAGTCGTAGATGTAGTCGCGGCCGGTAAAAAGCAGGCGGACGTTGGCCGGGATGCCGTCCGCAGCCTCGTTGGCGGCCAAAAGCTCCACGGGAAAGCCCTGCACGAAGGTGTGAACCATGACGTTGCCGTCGCGGTCGGTGATGAAGGCGTAGACGATGTCCTGCACGCCTTTGTATTCGTCCACCATGTTTTTCAGGCGCAGAAGGTCCATGGCCAGCATGGAGTCAGCGGCCCGGGAGGCCAGGTTCTCGGAGATGACCATGCCGCGTTTCTTGGTCTCGTCGATCAGTGCTTCAGCGGCCATGCGGCTGACCACGAAGGCCAGAGGCAGGGCGATCAGGGTCACGATCAAAAGTGAGCCCAGGTTGATCTTGGTGCTGAATTTGAGCTTGTCCAGGACGCGCACTACCGGATGGCCTCCAGGGTTTCCAGCCCGAGTTTCCCGGCCAGCTCGCGCACCGGGGCATAATCCGCGTCCACGGCCGGTATGATGCCGCGCATGCCCGCCGTGCGCAGGATGATCGCATCGTCGGGGCGTTCCATGGACAGGGCGAACATGGCCCGGGAGATCTTGTTCACCACCTCCGGATCAAGTCCCGGGCGGTGGGCGTAGACCCAACCCGGGTACCTTTTGGACTCGCCCAGGATGCGGATCTGGGACAGGTCGATTTTGTCCTTGAGCAGGGGAAGCGCCCCGTCTCGGACGGACCCGATGTCGTAGGCCCCGGCGTAGACGGCCATGACCACCTTCTCCTGCTTCCCCCCGGGGCCGGGTGCGAAGGCGATTTCGCCGAAATCCTCACGACGGATGCCGTTGTCGAGAAATTCCCCCAAGGCGTAGAGATAGCCTCCCGCCGACGACGGGTCCACGGCCAGCCAGCGTTTGCCGCGGCAGTCCGTGATTTTCTCGATGTATCGGTTGTCCTTGCGCACGATGATCTGGCTGTAAAATTCGGGCGTGCCCGTGGGCTCGATGATCCGGGCAAAGGCCCTGGCCCCGGCGGCGGCCATGCGGATGTACACGAAAGGATTGGAAAAGGAGATGTCTATTTCGCCGCGTTCCACCATTTTAATGTGTTCGTCGAAGGTATCCGGAAAGATCTGGCGGATGGGCAGGCCCGTGGCCTTTTGCAGATATTCCACCAGCAGGCGATGGCGTTCGTAGGAGACGGTGTGGGCGTATTGGGGCAGGTAGGCGTAGGTCACGGCCCGCTTGGGCACGGACACGGAGGTTTCCACACGCCGGGACAGATTCACCGTGAAGGCGGGTTCTTCCTCGCTGCACCCAAAGCCCGCAAGGGCCAGGATCACGACCAAATAGAGACACAGGCGGCGCATGGGCGCTCCAGCGGCATATGGCCGGGGTCATGGGTCAGGCGGAATGCCCGACAGTCCGGCAGGGAGGCCGTCCCCCGTAAATCCCGCGACTTGTCCAGGTTTGAACACTGCGGGCGGCGCTACGCCACGTTTTCATTCCAGGGCCGCCTCAAGTGTGCGGCCGCTTTGGATCGGCTCCTTTCACGTCTTGCCGTGTTTCCCTCGTCAAGTCCTTCCCGGATTCTGGCGCCGTACCTGTTACCCCGCGTCGGGCGAGGCGTCTGCCGTTTTTTTTCTCCCCTTTTTTTTGGGAGGCATGGCCTCATTGATCACGTCGAGCCAGGGGATGGGTTCCTCCTGGTCTTCCGGGGGAGGACCCAGGGCCGGGTCCAGGCGGCGCAGGAATCCAATTTTCGGTTTGATTCGGGAATACGCGATGCGCGTCAGGATGTAGGCGGACAGAAACACGGCGTTATAGCCGACGGTCTTTTCCAGCAGGGGCAGGGGGATGTCCACTCCCTGGAAACGCTCGGCCAGCCAGCCCATGGCGAAGGGCAGGGGCCAGATGGACACGGTGAAAAGGGCCGCCCGCGTGAAAAAGGATTTGCCGAAGGTGTCGTTGGCCAGTTTGTTGGCGGCCTTGTAATTTTCTTTGTCGCCCTGGCGCAGGGCCTTGATGGACAGGTTGTGCAGATGCACCATGTCCCTGGTCTGGGACTGAAAATGGGAAAGATTGAACCTGTGGGCCAGGGCCTGGCTGATGTCGCCCACAAACACGACCATGGCGGCCAGACAGGCGCAGCCGACATAGAAACCGACAGCCGCGCTGTCCGGAATGCGGAAAAAGAAGATGAGGAAGGCATCGATCAGGTGGTACGCGTAAGACAAATAGTCCATGTCGGCTCCAGGAAGGCGGATGGCCTTTCCATGCAGATTAGCACACGGTCAACGTCGAGAAAAGGGCGAATGGCGGTATAAAAAAGGCCGACGACGAAGGGTGTGTCGTCGTCGGCCAGGGCGTGACGCGGCCCCGGGAAGGTTCCGGGGCCGCGAGCACAGGACGTTGCATGTTAACCGAAAATCCGGAAATTAAAGAAGCCGCGCAGGGTGTAGTCGATGCCCACGTACAGGGCCAGGACGATGAACAGGCGCTTGAGCCAGACTTCCGGGATGTACTTGGAGGTCTTGGGGCCGATGACCGAGCCGACCACAACGCCCACCAGTTCCAGGCCGATCAGGGTCCAGTCGATGGGCGTGCCGCCACCCATGAACTTGGCGATGGAGGTGATCATGGACACCAGGACGGCCAGGGCCGAGGTGCCGGCGGCCAGGTACATGGGAAGGCCGGCCACGCTGGTCAGGAAGGGCACCAGGATGAATCCGCCGCCGACGCCCAAAAAGGCCGCGACAGCGGAGATGACGATGCCGCCCAGAAGCGGGATGAGCGGGTTGAAGGAGAATTCCACGCCGTAGAAGGTAAAGGACACCTTGGTGAAGCTAAACGAGGTGGTCTTCACGCCCAGGGACTTGGTATCCACCTTCTCACCGGACTTCTGCTTTTTGACGGTCTCTTCGAAGGCCTTGACCGCAGCCTTGGTCTTCTGCTTGCCGGCCTGACCTGCCGGGGTGGTTTCATAAAACAGATAACAGCCAAGGGCCAGGACGAACAGGCCAAAATAACCCTGGTAGGCCGAGAAAGATACCTTGCCTGCTGTCAAGGCGACGGAACTATAGCTTCCTATGATGGAACCAATGCCCAGGGCGATGGCCAGGGGCAGCACCAGACGGCCCATGCGGTAGTAGTTCCAGGAGGAAATGAGCGCCGAAAGCCCCACCAACCACTGGTTGGAGGTCCGGATGGAGTCGGTGACCAGTTTGTTCAGTTCGGGGGCCGTCGTCTTGAAGCCTTTGGCGTAGTTGCCGAAGCCGAACACGGAAATGTGGCCCACACCGGCCATGACGCCGCCGAAGGCGCCCACGGTGGAGAAGATCCAGCCGACCCACACGGCCCACACGAAGGCCAGGATCATGTTCACCTGGGGCGCCCCGGGGATGCCCAGGAAACCGGTGGGTTTGCTGGGATCGATCTGCCCTGCGTCCGCGCCCTGGGGGGCCTTGGCGATGGCGTCGCTCAGCTTGTCGGCCCAGGCCGGCTCCAGCCACAGGCACATGACCGCAGCCACAATGCCAAGCACCAAAAACATGTTTCTGGAATTGCGCACGTCACTCCTCCTTGCTTGCACGTTCATCCGTTCTCGGTTTTCTCCGCCCACGCCTCCGGGAACCGGTCCCGGCCGACGAAACAGCCCGGGTTGCCCTGCCTGCCCGGCAGACCCGCATTGCAAACCATCAGGCGCCGGTGTCTCGCCCGTGCCGTCAGGCCCTGCCCTGCCCGACGACGCCACGGAATCCTTTCCCAAGTGTGGCCCAAAATGCCCGCAATGCGGATTCCCCGCCGCGTTACGCCTGTTTTCGGTCCACTCCAAGGCGAAAGGTGCATCCCGTGGGACAACTTCCTGAAAGGTGCTCAGCAAACCCTTTTCAGGCGAATCCTTGGCCTGACTCCTCCGCACTTGCTCCTTGTGCTTGGCGCCCGAAGCGGGGATCGGCCTGTTGTCACGATGCAATGCAACATGCGTTGCATACAGTCGCAACCTCTGAAGTATCCCCATAGACCATCGGGTAGGGGAAACTGTCAAGAGTGTTTCCAAGTTCTTTTTTTCTCAAGGAAAACGGAGAAACGCACCTTGTTTCCAAAAGAATCAGGGGACGTTATGTGAATTTTGTCACATATGCCGTTTGGAACAGAAAGGCCTCCGCGATCCTTCTTCAAGAGGTCGGGGTGCGTTCCAAAAAAGCAACATGCCCAGGAACAAGGCTGGGAAAACGATAGAGCGGCCTCACGGTTCCGATGGGCCAATCTGCACCGTGGAAAGGGCGAATTTTTGGAGAAATGTGTTAACCCGAGGGGCCGCAGACACAAGTCCGGGGCCCCTCTCAGGCTGACAGAACGAGCTAGGGATGGCGCAACAGGATGCGCCGGGCGTAATCTTCGCGAGTATGGGCCGAGGCCTCGTTGGGTCGTACAAAGGACAGGGCGTGGGACGTGCATCCCGCGACGCAGGCGGGCTTTTCCCCGACATCGATGCGGTCGCGGCAATAGTCGCATTTCATCACCCGTCCGGTGTAGTCGTTCCACTGCGGCACCTGCCAGGGGCAGGCCTTGATGCAGGCCTTGCAGCCCACGCAGAGGTCTTCCTGGACGTAAACGATGCCGTCGCTCTCCCGTCGGGTCATGGCCCCGGTGGGACAGGCGGTGACGCACCAGGGGCGCTCACACTGGAAGCAGGGCATGAACAGGTTGAGCATGCGCGGCTTGCCTTCATGGGAGACGGGCCCCACCGTGACCAGCTTACCCAGCCGGGCATCCGCCGGGACACGGTTTTTCATCTGACAGTGTACCTCGCAGGCGTGGCAGGAGATACAACGATTTTGGTCGAGCATGATCAGATACTTGCTCATGCGGGCTCCTTTTCTTTTTCAGAGACCGGCGCGGTTTCCGGAGTTTTCGGACGCGACGGGGCAGGCTGCCCGGCTCCCTGGTTTTTCATCCTGGCCAGGAGGTCGATCCTGAAATCCTCGCGGCTGCGGCCGGTGAGGTAGACATTGTTCGAGAACCGCAGGGATTTCGCAGGACAGACGCGTTCGCATTGACCGCACAGGCTGCACAGCGAATAGTCCAGGAAAAACTGCACCGGGGCGCGAGATTTTTCCGGGGCTGCGGCTTTTTCGGTTTTAGGAATGACCCGCCCTTCGACCAGCGCCGCAGCCGGGGCATCGGCCTTGGGCTTGGGTGTTTTGGGCGGGGCGACCACGGTCAGGCAGTGCGACGGGCAGGCGTCCGCACAGGCTCCGCAGGCAACACAACGCGGAGTGAAAGGGTCGTCATCCTTGGGGATCAGCTCCACATGGCCCCTGAAAGTGGACAGATTGTCCACCTGTTGCCAGGGATAGATCACCGTGATGGTCGGCTTGACGAAATTTTTTCCGGTCACGCCAAGCCCGATCAAAAGGCTCTTGGCGTAGTTCCAGGCATCTTTGCAGGAATTCGAAACGCTCATGGACTATCCTCCCAGGCGCACGGCCACGGCCGTGCAGGCCAAGACAACAAGGGCGACGGGGGTGAGCCGCTTCCAGCTTAAATTGAGGAGCTGATCGAAACGGACCCGGGGATAGGTCCAACGCAACCAGATGATCAAAAGCAGGATGGCGTACAGCTTGGCCAGAAACCACCAGATTCCGGAGGCCACCGGCCCTTGGTAGCCGCCCAGAAACAGGGCGGCGGCCACGCCGCTGACCACGATCATGTTGGCGTATTCGGCCAAAAAGAACAGACCGAAACCCATGCCGGAATATTCCGTATGAAACCCGGCCGTCAGTTCCGATTCGGCCTCGGGAAGATCGAAGGGGGCACGGTTGGTCTCGGCCACGGCGCAGATGATGAAAATGAGGAAGGCCAAGGGGTTTTTCATGGCGTACCATTGCCACGGCCAGGCCCCCTGGGACTCGGTCACGACGAACAGATCCAGCGAGCCGGACATGAAGGCTACGGCTAGGACAGACAGGAGCAGCGGCACCTCGTAGGCCACGGACTGGGCCACGGCCCGGGCCGCGCCCAGGATGCCCCACTTGTTGCCCGAACCCCACCCGGCCAGACACAGGGCGATGACGTTGACCCCGGAAAAGGCCAGGATCAGCACCAGTCCGAGATTTAAGTCGATGGCCTTCAGGCTGGCGTCGAAGGGAAGCGGCAAAAAGCACAGGGCCACGGGGAGAAAGGCCAAAAGCGGGGCGGCCCAGAAAAGGATGGGGTCGCCCTTGGGGGGCGTTAAAAGCTGCTTGCCCACGAGTTTGAGGGCGTCCACCAACGGTTGGATGAGCCCCTGGGGACCGACGTGCAGGGGGCCGGGGCGGCGCTGGCAGAAACCGGCCACCTTGCGTTCGACATACACCAGGACAAGTCCGTTCAGGGCCACGAAGGCGAAGATGCCGACCAGGGCCAAAATGAGGCGCACCAATGGATCGGCGAGGCTTATGGTCATGCTCATCGGTCGATCTCCGGGATGACGAGGTCAAGGCTGCCCAGGATGGACACGGCGTCGGACAAAAGCGTTCCCTGGGCCAGCTCGGCAAAAAGGCTCAGGTTGGAGAAGCCTGGCGCGCGCAGCTTGACCCGATACGGATTGGGACCGCCGTCGCTTTGCACCATGACCATGATTTTCCCCCGGGCGCCCTCCACGGCGAAACAGGCCTCGCCCTTGGGCGGCCGGATCTTGCGCGGCCCCTTGCCCTGGATGGGACCGTCGGGGATGCTGTCCATGGCCTGCTCCACGATGGACAGGCTCTCGTCGATCTCGCACAACCGGACGTAGTAGCGGGCCATGGCGTCGCAGGCGGACTCCGTGGGAATGCGGTACTCGAACCGGTCATAGATGGAATACGGCTCGGCCCGGCGTACGTCGTAGGGCTGTCCGGAGCCGCGCAGGCAGGGCCCAGTGGCCCCGTAGCGGCGCGCGGTGTCCAGATCGAGGATGCCTATGCCCTCGCAACGGCCGCGCAAAATGCCGTTGTCCGTGACCAGATCCTTGAACATGGGCAGCCTGCCGCGCAGGGTGGCGATGAATTCACGGGTCTTCGGGATGAACTGGGGCGGCAGGTCCATGGATACCCCGCCGAAGGTGAACGACGAATAGGTCAGCCGTGACCCCGTGACCATCTGGAGGATGTCCAGGATGCGTTCCCGGTCGTCGAAGGCGTACATGATGGGGGTAAACGCCCCAAGATCGAGCAGATAGGCCCCCCACCACAACAGGTGGGAGCTGATCCGGTTCAGTTCGCAGGTGATGACCCGGATGTACTCGGCCCGTTCGGGCACTTCCATGCCCGCCAGCCGTTCCACCGCGCCCACATAGGCCCAGTTCCAGGCCAGGGCGTGCAGATAGTCCACCCGGCCCATATTGGGGATGAACTGGGCGTAGGTCCGGTTTTCGGCCATCCATTCATGCATGCGGTGGATGTAGCCGAGCACGGGTTCGGCGCGAACGATGTATTCGCCGTCAAGCTCCAGCAAGACCCGCAAAACCCCGTGTGTGGAGGGGTGCTGGGGGCCCATGTTGACGATCATCCGTTCACCGGAAGGATCGGGCTCGAACCGGGCGGCGTAGGAGTCGCCCCACAAAGAGGTGTCCACGGGGGGCTTGGATGCGGCGGCAGCCGCAGTGTGATCGCGCATGGCGGCTACCCTTTGGCCTGTGCCCCGGCATCGCCGGAAGCGGGTTTGGCGATGGCCTGTCCCTCGGCGGAGGGGGCGCAATCCACCAGATATTCCAGAGGAAGGACGTCCGTGCGGCTCTTGCGGGCCTTTTCGGACTTGACCAGCGGCGGAGGCGTGTCGTCGTCGGGCAAAAGCAGGGCGTGCAGATTGGGATGGCCGGTAAAGACCACGCCGTGGAAGTCGTGACACTCCCGTTCGTGCCAATCCGCTCCGGGAAAGATCTTGGAGACGGTGGGGATGCAGGCGTCGTCCCGGGGCACGCTGACCCGCAGGGTCAAACGGCCGGGTTCGGTCCAGTGGTCGAAGTGATACCGGACCACAAACCCCTCCAGCACGTCGCAGGCGGCCAGGCTCTCGATGTGATAGCCCTGATCCCACAACACCTGGCAGGCGTTTTCGATCTTTTCCCGATCAACCAGCAGGCTGGCGGTCTGCCCGGTGCGGGCATGGTCCAGGGGCACCACGCAGTCGGCGCCGATTTGGGATATCCATGCGGGGATCATGCGACCTCCGCTTTGCCGCGGGGCATGCCCTTGGGAACGGGCCACCACCGGCGGCCGGTGATTTTGTACTGGATCTGAAAGAGGCCCTCAAGCAAGGCCTCGGGGCGGGGCGGGCATCCGGGAACGTAGATGTCCACGGGGATGAGATTGTCCACGCCCTCGACCACGGCGTACTGTCCCGGACACTTGAACGGGCCGCCCGAGATGGCGCAGTTGCCCAGGGCCATGACCCACTTGGGGGCGGGCATCTGCTCGTAAAGCCGCACCACGGCCGGGGCCATTTTGCGGTTCACGGTGCCGGCCACGATCATCAGATCCGACTGGCGCGGCGAGGGGCGAAACACCTCGGCCCCGAACCGGGCGATGTCGAACCGGGCCATGCCCACGGCCATCATTTCGATGGCGCAGCAGGCCAGACCGAAGGTCATGGGCCAGATGGACATGGCCCGACACACGTCCACGATGCGTTGCACCGGGGACATGTTCACCAACGCCGGTTCGACGTCGGTGACCGCCGGGACGATGCCCCTTACGGACGAGGCGAGATTTGGATCCTGCGGGGCCATTCGAACACTCCCTTGCGCTGGAAATAGACGACGGCCAGGCCCAGGACGCCAAGGAAGACCAGAATCTTCCACACCGGGGCGAAGCCGACCGAATGATTGAACCACGTGGCCACGGGGAACAGGTACAGGATGTCCACCTCGAAGGCCAAAAACACGATGGCGTAGAAATAATAGTTGATGCCGAACCGGGTCAGGGAACTGCCGTGGGTGGGGATGCCGCATTCGAAGGGCTCGCCTATGGCCCCGCCGACCGACTTGGGAGCCAGGAGGATGGAACCCAGAAGGGGGCCTGCGGCGAAGGCCAGCCCAGCAGCAATGAAAATAAGAAGCGCCGCCTGCAGCCAGGTGAAAACCATCTGGTCCTCCCATGTCTCGCCTCGGGCCGCGCGGCCCGTAAGGGTATGACGGTTTGACGTCAAAACGCGTAAGTCTTTGTCCGGACACTTTTTATGGTCGATTACAAAGCCCCTTTCCAGGGGAAAGTCAAGGGAGGGTCACAAGTTTTTTCGTTCACATATGTTTTGGGGGCTGAAAAAGCGCGTCGTTGCTGCATTGTTCATTTTTTCACAACACTTTTTTCTTGCCAGTGGTGTCTGCTGTGGTAGCTTACCGTCCGAAATGTCAGGCGGACATACGAGCATCTATCCCAGGGGGAGCCATGAAAAAATCTGTCTATGGAATATGCGGCATGTGTACGGTACGCTGTCCGATGATGAGCGTGGTGGAGGATGGCAAACTTTTGACCATCCACGGCAACCCCCACGCGGGCGGCATCAAGGGTTCATTGTGCGCCCGGGGTGCGGCGGGCATGGCCCTGGTGAACGATGACGAGCGGCCACAATTTCCCATGATTCGCACCGGGGCGCGCGGCGAGGGCAAGTGGCGGCGGGCGACCTGGGACGAGGCCCTGACCTACGTGGCGGAAAAATTATCAAAGATCAAGGCGGAGCACGGCGCCAAGTCGATCCTGCTTTCGGATCGGGGCGGCCCCTTCCGGGAAATCTACCGGACCTTTCTGCGCGGCCTGGGCACGCCGAACTATTGCAACCACGATGCCGCCTGCGCCCGCAACGTGCAGCACGCCGCCCTGTCGATCTTCGGCTTCGGTCGCAAGACCGTGGGCTATGACCTGAAAAATTGCAAACATGTGGTGCTGCAGACCCGCAATATCTTCGAGGCCATCAACGTCAAGGAGGTCAACGACCTGCTCGACGCCAAGGCGAACGGCTGCAAGATCACCTGTATTGACGCACGGGCCTCGGTAACCGCCGCCAAGGCCGACAATTTTTTCCTCATCCGGCCGGGTACGGACTATGCCTTCAATCTCGCCGTGATCCACGAATTGGTGACCAAGGGGCTGTACAACAAGGAATTTGTGGAAAAATGGGTTCATGATTTCGAAGCCCTGACCACCTTCATCGCGCCCTACACGCCAGCCTGGGCCGAGGCCGAGACCGGCGTCCCGGCGGCGTCCATCGAAAAGCTGGCCGTGCAACTTTCGGAGGCCGCGCCTTCGGTGATCTGGCATCCGGGCTGGATGACCGCCCGCTATTCCGACTCGTTCTACATGAGCCGCACCGCCTACATCATCAACGCCCTGCTGGGAGTCATCGGGGCCAAGGGCGGCCTGCCCCTGGCCAACGGAGCCGGAGACGTGGGTAAACAGAGCGTCAAGGACCTCATGGCCATCTACCCCAAGCCCGAGGAAAAACGTGTGGACGGCGTGGGCTGGATGCAGGAGCGCACCCACTTCGATACCGGGCCCGGCCTGATCAACCTGGCCTACGAGGCCATCGCCACAGGCAAGCCCTATCCCATCAAGGCCTACATCGCCCACCGGCACGACCCGCTCATGGCCTTCCCGGACTCCAAGGATGTCAAGTCCCTGTGGGAGAAGCTGGACCTGCTGGTGTCCGTGACCTTCTCCTGGTCGGACACGGCCTGGCACGCCGACGTGGTGCTGCCGCTGTCGCCGTACCTGGAGCGGGAAAGCACGATAGGCACCAAAAAAGGCTGTAGCCCGTATCTGTTCGTGCGCAGGCGCACCGTGGAGCCGCGTTTCGACACCAAGGCCGAATGGGAAATCTATTGCGAACTGGCCAAAAAGATGGGGCTGGACAAGATGGCCTTCGAATCCATCGAGGACATCTGGAAGTACCAGCTTGAAGGCACCGGCTACACCATCGAGGATTTCGAAAAAACGGGCATGGTGAATCTTGCGTCGGAGGCGTTGTATCGCAACCCCGACGAAAAAACCTTCAAAACCCCCTCGGGCAAGATCGAGATGGTGTGCGCCAAGCTGGAAAAGGACGGCCTGCCGTCGTTGGCTCCCTACGTCTCCCCCGAACGGCCCCCGGAGGGCAAGTTCCGCATCACCTTCGGCCGGTGCGGGGTGCATACTCAGGGGCACACGGTGAATAACCCCTTGCTCAACTCCCAGATGTCCGAGAATCTGGTGTGGATCAATACCGCCGTGGCCGCAAAGATGGGCATCGCGGACGGACAATATGTGGAAGTGGCCTCCGCCAGCCATAGCGGTCGCATCAAGGCCTTCGTCACCCCGTTCATGCATCCCGAGGCGGTGTTCATGGTGCATGGCTTCGGGCACACCCTGCCGGTGGAGAGTCGGGCCCGAGGCAAGGGCGTGGCCGACAACGAGTTCATGACTCAGGGCATCCGCAAGTGGGACAAGGGCGGCGGCGCCATCGCCATGCAGGAGCACTTCGTGGAGATCCGCACGGCCTCCTGACGTGGGCAGGCAGGAACTGAACCAGGGGCGGCGCCACTGCGGCGACGCCCCTTTTTGGTAAATCTTCCGGAGACCGGTGGTGCCAGCCACGCGGCATCCCTCGGTAAAGAAACAGGATACATGTCCGCCTCGAAAAGCGCTTGTTCGAATTTCGAGGAAACGATACCCATGGGATATATCGCCGGATACAACCCTATGGCGACGGCTTGTCCCGGCGACATGTTGATTGAGAGCGCGACCTGTTCCCCGGATAACGGTCTGACCGGAGGCGATCCGTTTTTGCGGCGTTTCCTGTTTCACCGTTCCGGCGCGGGCCAAGCCGGTTTTCCCCTTCGGCCAGCATTGCCCTCTGTTCGCGGTCTGATTTTCTCCTAAACTGGTATGTTTTACGATGGTCGCATTCGCCACTCGACCGTCACGGAGGGACCATGGGCATACGCAGAAAGATGTTTCTTCCAATTGCAGCCGCGTTTTTGCTGCTGGGCGGAGTAAGTCTCGTCGTCATGTATTTCCAGTTGGACGGCCTGGAGCGGAACTTCGTTTCGCAGATCGTCCAGAACAAAACCCGTGAGGTGGACAACGCCATCGACACGGCCTCGCGCATGACCCTGGAGCAGGCGGCCTTGTTCTCGCGGCTGCCCGTGGTGGTTTCGGCCTTTGAAACGGCCCACTCGGGCGACATCCATGCGGAAAAAGATCCCATGGCCCAGAAGGCCAGGGAGGAGTTGCGGACGGCGCTTTCGCCCTTTGTCAAGGGGTATGCCCAGGCCATGGGCGGCCGCAAGTTCCAACTCCACTACCATCTGCCCAGCGGCCGCAGCCTGGTGCGGGTGTGGCGCGACAAGCAGGTCAAACGCGACGGCACGGGCCTGGACATCTCCGACGACATTTCCTCGTTTCGACCCACGGTCATGGAGGTCAACCGCACGGGCAAGCCGGTCATGGGCATCGAACTGGGCGAGGGCGGCTTCGTGTTCCGGGGCATTGCGCCGGTGGTGGCGCCGGACGGCAAGCACCTGGGGTCGGTGGAGGTCTTAAGCGAGTTCGCCCCGATCCTGGCCAAGGTGGCCGGAGAGGGCCAGGACATGGCCCTGTATATGAACTCGGAGTTCCTCAAAATCACCGGAGCCCTGCGCGATCCGGCCAAGAATCCGGTTCTGGACGGCCGTTTCGTGCAGATCACCGCGGCCAAGAACGAGACCCTCACCAAGTGGATCAAGGCGGATTTTTTGGAGAAGGCCAAGACCGGCACGGTCATGGAGCAGCATGGCGACAAGGTTGTGGCGGCCATGCCCGTCAACGACTACAAGGGCAACCAGACCGGCATCCTGGTGTTCTCTTTTTCCACGGCCAAGGAGTCGGCGGCCATCCAAACCGTGCTGTACGTGTTTTTGGGCCTTCTGGCAGTCCTTCTGGCCGCCTCGTCCGGGGCCGTGCATCTGGTCTTCGTGAAAAACGTGGCCACGCCCATCGAGACCATGATCGCCAAGATCCGGGACATCACCGAGGACCGGGCCGATCTTCGGGACCGGCTCGACGAGTCGCGCCAGGACGAGATGGGGCAATTGGCCTGCTGGTTCAACAAGCTCACCTTCAAGCTCTCGGAAATCTTGTGCTTAAGTGATGCGGTCTTAAACGCCGTGCCCGACCCGCTGTTCGTGGCCGACGAGAAAAACCGCATTATTTTCGCCAACCTGGCCATGGCCGACGCGGCCGGAAAGACGGCTGAAGAGCTCAAAGGCACGTTTTGCGGCGATGTTTTTAAAACCAGAGTTTGTGGCACCCCGGACTGCCCGGTGCGGTGCGCCGCTGAGGGACGCCGGGTCGATCCCGACATCTATGTGGAAAGCATGCGCCATGGCGAACGCATGGTCATCAGGCCCCTGGTGCAATCCATGCGCGACTGTAACGGCAACCAACTCGGGTATTTGGAGCTGGCCCAGGACATGACCGCCGTGGTGCGCAAGGAAGAGGAGCTGGCCGGGAATCTCGAGCGCATCCAGGGCATCAATGTCGAACTGACCGGGGTGGCCGCCGGGGTGGCCGGTTCCCTTGGCGAGCTTTCCCGACAGGCGGAGGAGGTCCGCCAGGGGGCCGAGGTCCAGCGCTCCCGCATGTCCGAGGTGGTCACGGCCATGGACCAGATGAATTCCGCCGTGCTTGAGGTGGCCAAAAACGCGGGCCGGGCCGCCGAACTGGCCGGACAGGCCAGGGATCGGGCCGAAAAGGGCGTCAGCGTGGTGCGCCAGGCCGTCACCGCCATCGGCGAGGTGCAGGGCCTGACCTTCTCCCTGCGCGACGGCATGGAGGGCCTTGGCAAGCGGGCCATGGACGTGGGCCAGATCATGAACGTGATCTCGGACATCGCCGACCAGACCAACCTCTTGGCGCTCAATGCCGCCATCGAGGCCGCCCGGGCCGGGGATGCCGGCCGGGGGTTCGCCGTGGTGGCCGACGAGGTCCGCAAGTTGGCGGAAAAGACCATGAACGCCACGGGCGAGGTGGGCAAGGTGGTGGCGGCCATCCAGGCCGAGACCAAAAAGAGCATGGATCTGACCCAGAGCGCGGCCACGGCCGTGGAGCGGGCCACGACCCTGTCCAGCGATTCCGGCAAGGTGCTGGACGAGATTGCAGCTCTGGTGGGCGATTCCTCCGATCAGGTGCAGACCATCGCCGCCGCCGCCGAGGAGCAGTCTGCGGCCAGCGACGAGATCACCAAGGCCATCGGCGACGTGGACCGCATTTCCTCGGATACGGCCGAGGGCATGACCCATTCCGTCCAGGCCATCGCCGGGCTGTCGGAAATGGCCGAGAAGCTCGGGCGTATCGCCTCGGACGTCTAGCCGCCGCCGTCATTTTGTTCCCGTCCCGGGTGAAACGGCCCGGGGCGGGGACATTTTTTTTCTCCGCCCCTTTTCTTTTTTCCGAAGTTGGGCCAAAGGGGGAAACCCGTTATGACATTTTGAACACAGGAGGCGTTCGCATGAACATCGGGAAATATACCTTCGACGAATACGTCATCATGGCGGCGGCCTTTCACGGCAACCCGGCCCCCGGGCTCCTGATCGGGGGGTTCATGGTGGAGCTGGCCAAAAGCGCCCTGCCGGAAGGGACCATTTTCGACGCCGTGGTGGAGACCCCCAAGTGTCTCCCCGACGCCATACAGCTTCTGACCTTGTGCAGCTTCGGCAACGGCTGGATGAAGTCCGTCAACCTGGGCCGTTACGCCCTGGCCCTGTACGACAAGTACACGGGCGAGGGGGTGCGGGTGTGGATCGACCCGGCCAAGCTCACCATGTGGCCGGAGATACGGGCCTGGTTCCTCAAACTCAAGCCGAAGCGGGAGCAGAACCGGGAGCGGCTGGTGGACGAGATTCGCCGGGCGGGCCCCAGCCTGTGCGGCATGGCCCCGGTCAAGGTGTCCGATTCGTTCCTCAAAAAGGGCGGCATGGGGGCCATCGCCGTGTGTCCCCTGTGCGGCGAGGCCTATCCGGCGGCGGACGGCGGCATGTGCCGTGGCTGCTCCGGCGAGCACCCCTATATGACCGATGCCGGAACGGGCATGGACATGACGCCCACGGCGGAACCCGGCCTGCGGGCCATCCCCACGGCCCAGGCCGTGGGCCGCCGCGCCCTGCACGATATGACCCGCGTCGTCCCTGGCGAGAGCAAGGATCCGGAGTTTCTGGCCGGGCAGCTTTTGACGGCGGGCGACGTGTGCCGTCTGCATACCATGGGCCGGGAACGGGTCTTCGTGATGGACGACGTGGATCCTGGGCTTTCCTGGATTCACGAGAACGAGGCCGCCCTGGCCTTTGCCCGGGCCATGGCCGGGGAGGGAGTCGCCTTCGAGGAGCCGCCCAAGGAGGGCAAGATCAATTTCCGGGCCGAGAAGGAGGGGCTTTTGCTCCTTGACCGGCAGAAACTCAAGACCTTCAACTTGGTGGAAGACGTCATGTGCGCCTCGCGCCAGGGTTTTCTGCCCGTGGAGGGCGGCAAGCGTTTTGCGGCCTGCCGGGCCATTCCCCTGTACCTGTCCCGGGCCCGCTTCGACCGGGCCATGGCCGTTCTGGAAGACGGCCCGCTCTTTTCCGTAGCCCCCATCAAGCCCCTGCCCACGGCCATCCTGGTGACCGGCACCGAGGTGTTCAAGGGGCTTATCCAGGACAAGTTCATCCCCATCGTCAAAAGCAAGGTGGAGAAATTCGGCTGCGAGATCACGGGCACGGCCGTGGTTCCCGACGACATGGAGGCCATCGCCCGGGCGGCGGCCGATCTGGTGGCCGACGGGGCCAGGCTTTTGGTGACCACGGCGGGACTTTCCGTGGACCCCGACGACGTGACCCGCAAGGGGCTTTACAAGGCCGGGCTGACCGACGCCCTGTACGGCGTGCCGGTTTTGCCCGGGGCCATGACGCTTCTCGGCCGCATGGGCAAGGCCAGGGTGCTTGGCGTTCCGGCCTGCGCCCTGTATTATCAGGTCACGGCCTTGGATCTGCTTCTGCCCAGGCTTCTGGCCGGGCTGGACATGACCCGGTCGGATCTGGCCGACATGGCCGAGGGAGGCTTTTGCCTGACTTGCAAGACCTGCACCTTCCCCAAGTGCCCCTTTGGGAAATAGGCGGGACAAAAAGACCAATCTGTTCAGAAACCCGTTTGAGCTGTGTCCGGTCGGCGCTTCGGCGTCCGGCCGGACGCGGCCTGCCCCGTGATCCTCACGCAGACGGGAGGCGCCATGACTGCTTCCCTGCCGCCGTCTCCACCCCGCCGCCCGGGCTTTTGGCCCGTCGCGCCCGTCGTGCCCGTCTTGCCCATCGTGTCGGCCGCGCTGGCGGCTCTGGCCGTCCTGTGCCTGCTGCCCGGGGCGGCCCTGGCCTATTCCCTGTACGGCTATGAGGACGAATACGGCATCGTGCAACTGTCCGAGACCAAGGCCACCGACCGCCACGTCTTGCTCTTTGAGGGGCCAGACGACCCCAGGCTGGGCTTTGCGGAGATCAAAAGGCTCATCCGGCAAAAGGGCGGCGCGGCCGCGCAAAAGCGCACGGACTGGATCGCCGGGGCGGTCAAACCCTTCGGGAGGATCCCAGGCGTCGGGCCGGGCCGGTCCATGGCGTATGGCCCGGTGGTGACCACCGGCCCGATCATCGAACTGCTCACGCGCTACGGCAAACAGCACAACGTCCCCGTGGAGCTCCTCTACGCCGTGGCCGAGCAGGAATCAGGGTTCCACAGCGGGGCCGTCTCCCCCAAGGGCGCCCAGGGGCTCATGCAACTGATGCCCGACACCCAGACCACCATGGGCGTGACCGATCCCTTCGATCCGGAAAAAAGCATCGCCGCCGGGGCTAGGTTCCTGCGCATGATGCTCGACCGCTTCAAGGAAACGCATCTGGCCCTGGCCGCCTACAACGCCGGGCCGGAGGTGGTGGCCCGCAGCGGCGGGGTGCCGGCCATCCCCGAGACCGTGGCCTATGTGGAGCGGATTTTGGCCCGTCAGACCATGGTGCGCGAGGCCCTGGACGTGGCCGGGGAGGCGAAAAAACCATCCCCGCCGGTCACGCCGAAGGGGAAAGCCGGGTCGTCGCCTCGGAAATGACCTTGGTGCGGAACGGTTCCACGTTGATATAGGCCATGGCGGCCACGAAACGGGTCACGTCCGCGAATTCCGGAAGATGGGTCACGTATTGGTGCTGGCCGAAGAGATGTTCGTTGTCAGGATATTCCACGATGTAATAGACCACGAAGCGGCCTTTTTTCGTGCGGAAAAGGGCCAGGGTGATCAGGTGGCTCACCCCGGGATAGTCCGGGGCGTCCTCCTGGTCGACATGCCGGTGATAGGCCAGAAGCTCCCCCTGAAACGACAGGACGCCTTCCCCCCGGGTCAGGTGGTAGCGGCGCATTTTTCCCACAAGCTTTGGCGAAAGGGATTTTTCCGTCAGTGTTCGCCACAAGAGCATGTCGGATTCTCCCTGCACGGCGGCGGCCGCGCAGGCCGCGCACCCCGTTTTCCCGCCGTGGTATGTATCCTTCCTGCGCCCCGGCGTCAAAAGGGGATCATGACTTTCACGGCCCGCAACGCTACACTGCCAGGCAACCTGTTTCACAAGGAGGAGTCATGGACCGCGCCAAGCTGCATCCGGACACCCTGTGCGCCAGGGCCGGAGAAAAATTGGACAGGCTCGTGGGCGGGGTGACCACGCCCATTCACACCGCCTCGGCCTACATGCGGGCTGAGGTGGACGGCGCGGACGCCTATCGCTACCCTCGCTACGGCAACATCCCCACCCAAAACGCCCCAGCCGAGAAGATCGCCGCCCTGGAAGGGGCCCAGGCCGGGTTGGTGGCGGCCTCGGGCATGGCCGCCGAGGCCGTGGCCCTTTTGGCCGTTCTGGCCGCAGGGGATCATGTGGTCTTCCAGGCCGACCTCTATGGCGGCACGCACCATTTCCTGTCCGTGGAGCTGCCGCGCCTGGGCATCGGCTACACCCTGGTGGCGAACGCCGACGCGGCCTCCCTGGAGGCCGCCGTGCAGGGCAACACCCGGGCCGTCTATGTGGAGACGCCCTCCAATCCCCTTTTTCATGTGGTGGACCTGGCCGCCGTGGCGGCCGTGGCCCGGCGCCGCGGTCTGGTGAGCATCGCGGACAATACCTTCGCCTCGCCCATCAACCAGAATCCCCTGGCCCTGGGCTTCGATCTGGTGGTGCACAGCGGCACGAAATACCTAAACGGCCACAGCGACCTCAACTGCGGGGCTGTGGTCGGCAGCCAGGCGCTTATGGACAAGGTCCGGGAGCGGGCCGTGGATTACGGCGTCACGCTCAACGTCTACGATTGTTTCCTTTTGGAGCGCGGCATGAAGACCCTGGCCCTGCGCATGGCCCGGCACAACGAAAGTGCCCTGGCCCTGGCCGAATTTTTGTCCGGCCACCGGCTGGTGTCCCGGGTGTTTTATCCCGGCCTGCCGGACCATCCCGGCCATGCCGTGGCGGCCCGGCAGATGCGCGGCTTCGGAGGGATGCTCTCCTTCGAGCTGGATTGTTCGCCACAGAGGGCAAAAAAGGCCGTGGCCAGCCTGGAACTGATCCTTGAGGCCGTGAGCCTGGGCGGCGTGGAATCGCTCATCTGCTTCCCCTGCGAGACCTCCCACGCCAAGATGCCCCCGGACGAGCGCCGCAGGCAGGGCATCTCCGACACCCTGATCCGCTTTTCCACGGGCATCGAGGACGCCGCCGACCTCATGGAGGATCTGGAGCAGGCCTTTGCCCGGGCCATGCGGGACGGATGATGCACAGGAATTCACCATGGAATATGGACCAACCCTCCGGGCATGCTTATCTGTTCACCTCAGCCGATCCCGGCTGGGAATGCAGACAGGGAGGATGCGCATGAAAACGGCGATGTGGGCGCTTGTGCTGGCGGCGCTGGCCCTATGGTCCGCACCGGCCTGGGCGGCTGGGGCCTCGGAGGCGGCCGGATCGGAACCGCTGCCTGTGGGGGCGGCCTTCCCGGATGTGTCCTTGGGGGCGGATCTTTCCCCGGAGCACCGGACCTATCTGGGCGTCGCCAAAAAAAACGGCCCCGTGCGGCTGGCCGAGGTGACCGCCCCGGTGGTCATCCTGGAGGTGTTTAGCATGTACTGCCCGCATTGCCAGCGGGAGGCCCCGGCGCTCAATGCCGTGTACGGCTTGCTGGCCAGCGGCGGCCAGGCCGACAGGGTCAAGATGCTGGGCATCGGCGCGGGTAATTCGGCCATGGAGGTGGAGCTTTTCCGGGCCAAGTTCGACATCCGCTTCCCCCTGGCGGCGGACCTGGATTTTGCGGTGCACGACGCCTGCGGCAAGGTGGGCACGCCGTATTTCTACGTGCTGGCCCGAAAGCCCGGCGCGGCGGCATATACCGTTGTCCTAAGCCGCCTGGGGCGCATGGATTCCCCCGAATCCTTCGTCGCCGACGTTCTGGCGGCCGCACCATGACATTGTGAGGAAAATCACATGAACCGAGCCCAGCCCTGTATGACGCGCCTGGCGTCAAGTCGCCGTGGCCCGCTGTTTCGGATCATCCTGACGGCGTTGCCGCTTTTGGCCGTGGTCGGTTTTTCCCCTGCCGCGTGGGCCGAGGAGACCGCAGCCTTCACGGAAAGCCTTTTTCAGGTCCCCGGGGCGCTTACGCCCGTGGACAGCGTCCTTGCGGTCAAGGTCGGGGATCCCATGCCGGACTTCGATCTGCCGACCATCGACGGCGGCCGGGTGCGCCTGTCCGACTTCGTGGGCAAAAAAAAACTGGTGCTGTCGTTTATCCCGGCGGCCTGGACCCCGGTGTGTTCCGGGCAGTGGCCGGGCTACAACATCGCCCGGGAGCTTTTCGCCGCGGCCAACGCCGAGCTTGTGGGCGTAAGCGTGGACAACACGCCGTCCCAGCACGCCTGGGTGACCCAGATGGGGGGGCTGTGGTTCCCCGTGGCCTCGGATTTCTGGCCCCATGGCGGGCTGTCCGGCAGGCTCGGCATCCTGCGGCCCGAGGGCGTGGCCGAGCGGGCGCTTTTCATCATCGATGAAAAGGGGATCATCCGCTACATCGACGTCCACGACATCAACACCCGCCCGGACCTGGGGGCGTTGATCACCGCCCTGCGCGGCATCAAGGACTGAAATTCCATCAAGATGAACCAGTTGGCAAAATAAAAGGCGAAGGGGTATCGTCTTCGCCATATGCCCGGCCGTGCCGCCAAGTGATCCAAAAACCGCCACAGGAGGCGCCATGAAATCCGTCAAGGGTTCGCAAACCGAAAAAAATCTGCTTACCGCCTTTTCCGGGGAATCCCAGGCCCGCAACCGCTACACCTACTTCGCCAGCGTGGCCAAGAAAGAGGGTTTCGAGCAGATCTCGTTTATCTTCACCGAAACCGCCGACCAGGAAAAGGAACACGCCAAGCGCCTGTTCAAGTTTCTGGAGGGCGGCGAATTGGAGATCACCGCCGCCTTTCCGGCCGGGGTCATCGGCTGCACCGTGGACAACCTGAAGGCCGCCGCCGAGGGGGAACACTACGAGCAGACCATCATGTATCCGGACTTCGCCAAGATCGCCCGGGACGAGGGCTATGGCCTTCTGGCCTCGGTGTTCGAGTCCATCGCCGTGGCCGAACGCTTCCACGAGAGCCGCTACCTGGAACTGGCCGGAAACATCGAGGCCGACCGGGTCTTCAAACGCCCCGAAAAGGCCGTGTGGCGCTGCCGCAACTGCGGCTACATCCACGAAGGAACCCAGGCCTTGGACAAGTGTCCGGCCTGCGACCACCCCCGCGCCTACTTCGAATTGCTGGCCACCAACTGGTGCCCAGGGACGGATCCTGTTCGCCCTGTGGGAGAAAGACGGCATCCCCATAACGGAGCTCTCCCAAAAGACAATGCTGGAGCGTTCCACCCTGACGGGGATGCTCGACCGGCTGGAACGGGACGGCCTGATTGTCCGGGAGCCCTCTTCCCGTGATCGGAGGGTACTCCTGATCCGACGCACCGACAGGGACCGGAGCTTTCAAAAGAAGTACCTGGAGGTTTCCGACAGAATGACCGAGCTCTACTACCGGGGGTTGACCGATAGGGAGATTGACCGGTTCGAGAAGACCCTGTCGGTGATTCTGGA
>NZ_JAZHDB010000208.1:0-11483 GCF_036584575.1 Desulfolutivibrio sp. | reverse complement strand
CTCCCGGGTCCGGCCCGGGGCCCGGGCGTCGCCGTCCGGACGGGTGTCCTTGTCGGCCGGGCGGGCGTCAACGGGTTTCGCCGCCGGTCCCCGGCCCGGTTCCCACTGCGGGGCCTGCAAGATATAGATGGCCGCCCCGGACTTTTTGTCCCGGGCCGGGGATTGCAGCCTGGGCGTGCGGGCCAGATCGCCGGGCACCAGCCCGCCCCGGGCGGGCGTCATATACAGCCGCAGGCCCCCGGCGGCGCAGGCGTACCTGGCCCATTCCCCTTCCCGTCCCGGGGCCGGGAAGGGGTTGGACACCACCCGGCCCAGGGCCGGGTCGGCGCTCACGGCCCGGTCCCCGGCGAAAAGAAACGACAGGCTCACATCCCGCTTGGGCAGCCCGGATCGCTTGGACAAGGCTTCGAGCCAGGGCGGCACGCCCACGGCGTCCACGGTGAAATGGCACCATGTCCCGGTTCCCCGGGCCGCCAGGGGACAGGCCCCGGCATGGGTGCAGGGGGCCAGAACGGACATGTCCTCTTCCTCAATGAGGTTCTCGCGCAGCCTGGAGAGCAGCTTGCCCGAGGCCCGCACCCCGGGTTCGACCAGAAGCAGCCGCCCGCCGGGGCGAAGCGCCCCGCACAGGGTCGAGGCCATAAGCCCGGTCTTTTCGGAAAGGGATTGGGACCGCCTGGAGGCCAGCTCGTTGAGCACGTTGGCCGCCGTGACCAGATCCGCCACCCCCCGGGGGAGCCTGGGCAGTTCCTCGCGCACCGTCTCCACCCGCCAGGGCGTCTCCTCCCCGGCCAGCCCCAAAAACATCTCCCGGCCAAGGGCCAGGGCGGCCCGGGAGCGGTCCAGGCACACGAAGTCGATCCGCCGCGTGCGCAGGCGCGGCGCGGCGATCCACAAGGCCTGGACCATGGTCAACGGCCCCGATCCGGCGTCGACCACCGTGGCCCCGTCGGGCAGATCCAGATCCAGGCCGCGCAACAGGCGCGTCAGGCGGTACAGGTTCCAGGGCAGAAAATACCAGGCATAGGCCGCCAGCATCCGGGGATCGGAAAGATAGCCCGGCTTGGGGCCGGCGGCGCGTTCGCAGGTCAGGGAGGCGGACAGGCTTTGGATGGCCGAGGGCAGCTCCCGGGCGTGGGAGATGCGCAGCGGCATGACCGTCTTGAGCAGGGACTCGTACGCCACCAGGGCGGCGGCGGCATCGGGTCCGGGGGCGGGAAAGAGTCGGCCCTCCCGGGTCCAGGGCAGGATCGCCCCGGCCTGCGAGACGACCAGAGGGGCCTTCGCCGCCTGCGCCCTGTCCGGCTTTTTCCTGTCGCCCGGGCCGCGTGCGGCCGCGTTTTTCCCCGGTTTGCCGCCACGAGCCCCCTCGGGGGCGCGCGCCCGGCTTTCGCCGCGACCGGTGCGACCTGTTTTTTCGCTTCCGCCCTCGCGGGTCGTCTGCTCACTGCGCCCCTTGCGCCCTTCCTGCCCCTCGCGTCCCTGCGTCCCGGCCCGGCCGTCGCCGCGTGGCCGGGCCGTGGCGGCAGGGCCACCCGGCCCTTTTTTCCCGGTCTGTCTAGGCGACATAACGAAACACCATCCTTTTCACAAAACCCTGTCCGAAATCTTCCGGCCCGATGGCCGACGCCAGATCCACAACCTCCACCCTGGAGGCCGTTTCCAAAATATCCCGACGCGCCGCCGCGTCGGCCGTCAAAAGGCACACCCCGTCCAGGGAGGTGTTGCCCGCCACCCGGCACCTGGCCGCCCCGCCCGAGGGCAGAAACCCCAGGGCCTCCAGATCGTCCGGCGAGACGTGGCTGCCGAAGGCCCCGGCCAGATGAATGGCCGTAAGCGCCCCGACCCCCAGCCCGGCCGCCTTGAAAAGCCCGGAAAAGGCCAGGTTGCAGGCGGCCTTGACCTTTTGGACCTCTTCCACGTCCGAGGCCCACAGGGACAGCCGCCCCATATCCAGCCGGGGTTCTCCCCGGTCATGGGTCAGACCGGCCAGAATTTTGCCCCCAAGGGGCGACAGGGCCGATCCGGCCTCCGCAAACCGGCCGTCCGGGCGCAAAACGCCCACGGACACAAGCCTGGCCAGAAGCGACAGGTACCCCGTGCCGCCGATGGCCGTAACATCCGCCTCGGACGATCCGTCCCGATACGGCGCCGGGACAAGGCCCGCCGGGGTGAGATCGAACCCCACGGCTGCGCCCGGCCCGGCCACCCGGCCCAGGCGCGGCCCCACGCCCTCCAGGGCCGGGCCCATGGGGACGCTGGCGGCCAGGAAACGCCCATCCGGCAGGGCCAGCACGAATTCCCCGTTGGTGCCGAAATCCGCAAGAAGAAACGGCGGTTTCGCCCCGCCGCGCAAAATCGCAAAAAGGCCGGCCGAAGTATCCGCGCCCACAAACGGTCCCAAAAGCGGCGGAACATATGCCGGGGGCAGATCCGGCGCAAGGACGGTTTCACCCCCTCCCCGAAAAAACAACCGGTAGGGGGCGGCGGCCAGCCCGGAAAAATCCAGGCCCAAAAGCAGATGGATCATGGCCGGATTCCCGGCCACGCCCAGACCGGCAAGGGGACCGGGCAGGGAGGCGGCCACCCGGCGCAAAAAGTCGAGGATCAGATCCCGCAGGATGTCCGCCCCGCCGTCCCTGGCCGCAAAGGCCAGCCGGGACATGATCTCGCTGCCCGCTCCCAACTGGGGATTGGGCGCCTGCCCCTCCACGCCCGGGCCGCCCCCCGAGGTCGGAACGGCCCTCCAGGCCAGCCCCGTGGTCCCCAGATCCAGGCCCAGGATATACCCTCCCGACACGCCATGGGCCGCTTCCAAGGGCGCATTGAGAGCAGGCCCGGGCCCGACGTCCGACGGGGCCAGGATCTCCCCCCCGGCGGCGGCCAGGGCCGGATGGGCGCAGGACAGCCGCCAGCCCTCCGCCAACTCCCCGGGACCGAGCCGCCGGGCGTCCTGAGGGACCGGCGTCGGCGCCCCGGAGACGAAACGCACCCGGCAGGCCCCACATCGGCCGATGCCGGAACACAGGGGGCGGCCGACGAAATACCCGGCGCGAAACAGGGCCTGGGCCAGGGTGTCGCCCTGGGCCAGGGGCACGGTGCGGCGGCTGCGGCCGCTGGAAACAAGGAGGTCGGCGTCCATGAAACAGGAACCTATCGTTTTCCCGGCCCAAGGCAAAGCGGCCCGAATATCCGAGATCGTACGCCGCCGTCCGCCATTGCTCCGTCATCTCCCGGGAATTGCATGCGATCCTGGTCATTGGCGGGCTTTTCCATGGCATGGCGCCATGGATAATTTTGCAAAAAAGCGAAAAAGGAGCGAAAAAAAATTTCCTCTTCAACCCTCTGTAATTCCGAAAGAAAGACATTAACTGTGCCTATTTCCTCATTTTTTGGGGTTGACAGAAATACCGTGGCTTTTTAGGACGCTTGAAACCTTTTGAAGGTTTGCCAGTGATCGCGGGAAGTGGTCCCGCCCGCTGCACACAAAGAAACTACGGCGCGAGAGCGCGGGGCATTCCCGGTAGGGCGCGACCACCGGATCGTCAAACGAGATAGGCCGACGTAACGGCAACTCCCATAAGGAGAAGCAAATTGACCGACGCTCGTCATCACCTACGGTATCCACAGAAGCGGCTGAAACAGGTGGTATTTTTGGCCATATTGACACTTGTCATGGCCGGATGCCAGTCTAAAAAGACCGCTTACAATTTCCCCATCGAGCAGTACCAGGGCTTCAACGCCAAAAACGACTTCCTCAACGCGACTCCGCTTTCCCGTCTGGCCTCCCTTGACGACATGGGAATCCAGGTTGCGTCTTCCCAAGACGATGTCTTAAGCAAGAATCTTTTCGACATGGCCCCGACCTCCTGCCCCCCGACCCGTCTGGCCACGGGCAAGGCCGGTGGTTCGTCCGACCAGCTTTTGCGCGGGGCCTTCGCCCTACTGGGCACCCGGTACCGCTCCGGCGGCGACACCCCCTCCACGGGATTCGACTGCTCCGGTTTCACCACCTGGGTGTTCAACAGATACGGCATCAACCTCCCCCGCTCCTCCCGCGAACAGTTCCAGGTCGGCCGACAGGTGGCCAAAACCAGCCTCAAAAAAGGCGATCTGGTCTTCTTCGGCTCCAAACGCGGCATTTCCCACGTCGGCATCTACCTCGAAAACGGCAAGTTCATCCACAGCGCCAGCAACGGCAAGACCGTGCAGGTCAGCAGCCTCGAGGAGGCCTACTGGAAAAAGCGGTACGCCGGAGGCCGCAGGGTCTTCTAAGTCTGACGAAATCCGATCTTTCAGGCGACGCTTCCGTCTTGCGCGGACAGCGTCGCCTTTGTGTTTCAGGAGATGAAAGCCTCTCCCCCCACACCTTGCCACCTCCCCGTGATCCCCATGCCCGACCACATTCCCGGCACGCCGTTTCCGCTTCGTCCCCTGGGTCCGTCAGACCGATCCGGGCCGATCGGCCATGCCACATCGCTCCCCGCCCGGCCCGTAGATATCGCCCTGGGGCGCCTGGCCCGCTGTCTCCTTCTGGTCATGGCGGCGGTCTGCTGGACCGTCTGGTCCTCTGTCGCCCTGGCCGCAGGCCCCGAGCCCATCCCCGGCATGCCGGGAAGCGGCGCGGCCACCTCCGTATCTCCCGCTCCCGCCGCCGCTTCGGACGTGGAGATCGTACGCCGGGAATTCGCCCAGGCCGTGACCGACAAGACCCGGGAACGCCTGGAACGCATGAAAAAACGCAAGGCCCTGTCGGAGACCGCCTTCTCGCTGAGAGCCTCCAGACTGGCGGCCGCCTCCGATGCGGCCTATCTGGCCCAGGCGGCCCAGGACGCCCAAACCCGGCTCATCCCGGCCCTGGGCGACAACCCGCCCGACCAATATTTTGTCTATGTGGACCGCAACCCGTCCCGGCAACTGATCTTCCTGGGTTTTTACGACGCGGCGAAGGCCACGGTGGCGCTTGTGGGCGGGGATCTGGCGTCCACCGGGCTTTTACGGCGCGGGCAGGACTCGTTCCTCACCCCCACCGGGGTGTTCGAGCATCTGCCGGACAACTTCGGCTACCGGGCCCAGGGCACGAAAAACCAGAACGGCTGGCGGGGACTCGGCGGCAAGGGCAGCCGGGTGTGGGACTTCGGATACCAGCAAAGCCCCAGGGAATTCCGCCAGGGGGTCTATGAAAGTCAAATGCGGCTGCTCATGCACGCCACGGACCCCGACCAGGGCGAACCCCGCCTGGGGCGGATGGACTCCAAGGGCTGCGTGCGCGTATCCTCGGACATGAACCGCTTCCTGGACCGCCGCAGCATCCTGGACCGGCATTATGAAAGGCTGGCCGCAGAAAAACCCGGCATGTGGCTGTTGGCCCCGGATCGCACCCCGGTGAGCGCCCCGGGCAGCTTCCTGGTGGTGGGCGACACCTCGGCCGCCGAAAGCGCCGCGCGCTGAGCCCGGGCCGAGCTGCCATTGCCGCCTTTCGGGGCGGCCCGTTCCGACGGCGGCGTCTCCCCGCCTGCCCCTTCCCGGCGCATCTCGCGGATCAGCTCTTCCAGCTCCCCGGCCTCCCCGGCCAGGGAGGCCACGGCATCGGCCGCCCCGCTCATGCCCTCGGCGGTCTGCCGGGCCACATCCTCCACCTCGGCCACGGCCCGCAGGATGTCTTCGTGGACCACGGCCTGATCCGCCAGAGACGCGGCAATGCCCGTAATCCGGGTGGCCGTCTCCCGCGACGACTCGACGATCACTGAAAACACCTCACCCGACCGGCTCACCAGTTCCCGGGCCTCGTCCACGGAATCCGCCGCCTGCCGGGCCCCGGTGACGTTGCGTTCCGCCGCATCCTGAATGGCCTGCACGCTGGCTCCCACCTCCCGGGTGGCGGCCATGGTCTTTTCGGCCAGCTTTCTGACCTCGTCGGCCACCACGGCGAAACCCCGCCCGGCGTCTCCGGCCCGGGCAGCCTCGATGGCGGCATTGAGGGCCAGGAGGTTGGTCTGGTCGGCGATGTCGGAAATGACCTCCACCACATGCCCGATGGCCCCGGCCTTGACCCCGAGCTCGCCCATGTCCTCGCGCAGCGCTGCGGTCAGGGCGGCGATGCGGGCCATGGCCTCCATGGACCGGGTCATGTCCGTGGCCCCATTTCGGGCCGTGTCCATGGACCCTTCGGCGCGCCGGGCGGCCTCGGTGGCCTGGGTGGCCGCCGTGTCCAGGGTGGCCTGGGCCGATTCCCCGAGCCCCGAGACATCGGCCAGCCGCCGGGTCTGGGTGGCGGCGCCGCCTGCGGCCGATTCCACCAAGCCCGCCAGATCCCGGGCCTCGGCGGACACCCCATTGGCGATGCGGTCGGCCCGGGCGGCCATGGCCGAGACCAGGGCATGCTGCTCCCGCACCCGTTCGGCCTGGGCCGTGATGTCCGTCAAATCGGTAAAAAGCACGAACAGCCCGATACGATTGTCGTCCAAGTCAAAAAGCGGCGCGGCATCGAGGCGGACGTGGAACGGTCGGCCCGTGCGTCCCCGTCCGGCCGTTTCCAGGCCGCATACCGCCGCGTTGCCCTCCCGGCAGGACAGGCAGCCCAGGGCCATGGCCCCGCCGTCGCCAAGCCCCGTCAAAAACTCCTCCAGTTCGCGCCCGTGCAGCCCGGCGGGATCGCCTGACTCCTGGAACAGGTCGAGCAGGGGGGCGTTGACGAAGGTCAGCCGGTTTTTGGAATTGGCCACCAGGCAGGGTACGGTCATGGCCTTGAGCACGCTTTCGGCAAACCCCAGCTTGACCTTGAGCTCCCCGGTCATCTCCAGGAGCCCGCCCTTGATCTCGGCCATCTCGGCCTTGAAACGGCCTGGCAACTCGGCCGAGAGGTCTCCCTCGGCGCTTTGGCGCAGATAGGCCCGGATGGCCGCGAAGGGGGATAACAGCTCCCTCCGCAAAAAATACGCCGTGGCCGCAAGCACGGCCACGATGGTGACCGCGCCAAGCCCCATGGCCGCCAGCCCCAGTTCGTCGGCGGCGGCCAGGGCCTCCTCCTCGTCGGTCTCGGCCAGAAGCGCCCAGGTCACGTCTCCAAGGGTCACCGGCGCGAAACCGGACAAGACCGGCACGCCCCGGAAATCCTCGGTCAAGGCCGTGCCGCTTACGCCGGAAAGGGCCATCCGCGCGGCGGAGGTCTGCACCTGTCCCGCCTGGGGCGTGGCGAAGGAGGCGCGCAGGGAATGGGTGTCCGGGGCCCGGAAGGAATCCGAACGCATAAGTCCCTCCCCGCCCACCAGATAGCTTTCCCCGGTCTCCCCCATGCCCGTGCGCAGGGCCATGATCCCGGCCAACTGCGCCCGGGGCACGCGCAGCACGCCCACGGCCTCCACCCTGCCCACATGGTCGCGGATGGGCGCGGCCACAAAGCCCGCCGGTTCGCCGCCCAAGGGGGCGTACGGCGCAAAATCCGCAAACGCCGCCTCCCCGGCCAGGGCCTTTTGAAAGGCCCGTCCCAGCCCGGAATCCTTGAGCGATCCGTTTTTGAGATCCTCGCCGACCTCCGCGCCATGCCCCACGGAAAACAGCACCCGGCCGTAGTCGTCCACCACCAGGGCGTCCTCGTACCCCAGCACCTCGACAAAGGGCTTGAACGCGGCGATGACGAAGTTGCGGGTGTCCAGGTAGGCCGGGTCGGACACATCGGCCCGCACCCCGGGTTTGGCCCCCATGAAGGCGTCCCGGCCCATGGCCACGGCATGGTAGATCTCCTTGACCCCGGCATAGATGCGCACGTCGGCCAGCCATTTCCCGGCCATGGCCTCCACGGCGGCCTTTTTGGCGTCGCGTACGGCCTCCACCCGGCCGAAGGCCAACGCCGACAGACTGTTCGCCGCCCGGTTCACGGCGAAAATCCCCATGACCGTCACCGGAACGATGCCGACCAAAAGACAAAAGGCGATCATCTTTGTTTTCAGAGACATGCGATACTCCCTTGAGGCGAAAAGGCATGACGCGGGAAAAGGGCGTCCAGGAGGAAGCATGTCCCTACCAGCCCCCCGGGGGGCTCTCGTGAAGAAGTGATGACGATTGTGCGACAGGAAAAAATGGCCCGCAAGGGCGCGCAGGATGAAAAAAAATCCGTCGCGACGCCCGGAGACGGCGCCCCGGGCGTCGCGGCAAACCGTTACAGCGGCCCGAAATTCTCCTCGTAGCGGGCCAAAAACTCCGGCACGGCATAGGCATGTTCCTGGGTGCCGTGGTGTTCCACGGCGTAGACCGCGCTCACCGAGCCAAGCCGCCCCGCCTTGTCCAGGGGCAGCCCGGCGGCAAGGCCCATGAGCAGCCCGGCCCGGAAGGCGTCGCCCGCGCCGGTGGGATCCTTGACCACCGTGGCCCGGGCCGGGGGAATGGCCAGTTCCGTGCCGCCCTGGCGGATGATCGAGCCCTTCTCGCCCAGGGTGGTGAGAAGCGTGCCCACCCGGGAGAGGATGTCGGCCAGGGTCAGGCCGGTGGCGTTTTGGATCAGCTCCAACTCATAGTCGTTGGAAATGAGATAGGTGGCCCCGGTGAGCATTTCCGTGAGTTGGTCGCCGGAAAAGGCCGGGATGTTCTGCCCGGGATCAAGCACGAACGGGATGCCGCGGGCCTTGTAGCGCCGGGGATAGTCCTGCATGTCGTCCAGGTTGCCCGGGGCCACGATGGCCAGCGCGTCCGCCGCATCCAGGCCGTCCACGGCGTAACCGCAGGGAAACTTCATGGCCCCGGGGTTGAATCCCGTGATCTGGTTGTCGGACTGATCCGTGGTGATGTAGGCCCCGGCCGTAAATTCCTCCTCGACCTGACGGATGCCCTCGAAGGTCATCCCGCATTTTTCCAGCCACCCCCGGTATCCGGCGAAATCCTTCCCGGCCGTGGCCAGGATGACCGGCTCCTGGCCCAAAAGCTTCAGGGAATAGGCGATGTTTCCGGCCGTGCCGCCGAATTTCTCGGTCAGCCCGTTGACCAGGAAGCAGACGTTTAAGATGTGGATCTTGTCGGGCAGGATGTGATCGGAAAACTTGCCGGGAAAGGTCATGATCCGGTCGTAGGCCAGGGAACCGGAAACGAGAATGCGCATGCAGCGGGCTCCTTTCATAAAAGAAGGGTTCAGGATGGCGGTTGGGTCTCGGATTCGATCCACCGCAAAAAATCGGGATTGCCCCGCAAAATGGGCAACACCACCACACAGGGCACGTCATAGGAATGCAGGGCCGCCACCCGCTTCGTCAGGGCGTCGGCCAGGGTCATGCGGGTCTTGGCCACAAGCACCGTCTCGGCGGCCTCTTCGATCTTTCCCTGCCACCAGTACATGGAGACCATGCCCGGCAGGATGTTCACGCAGGCGGCCAGACGTTCGGCCACCACTGTCCGGCCGATCATCCGGGCCTGCTCCAGGCTTTCGCAGGTGATGTAGACCATGGCGGCGGACATGGCGGACTCCTTGATTTTTCAGGCGGCATCCTATCCCGGCGCGCCGAACATGGCAACACGGCCGACAGCCGGAGACATTGCACCGCAACCTGGCCCTCAGGCCCGGGTGCGCCCCGACGTCCATACCCGCCAGCCGCCCCCTTTCCCTTGACAGACGCCGCCATTGCCCCCAAAGCTTCCCCGAAACGTCCGGGCCGCCTCCCTTCCGGGATGCGGGCGACCTGACGCACCCGGCAGCCGCGGCCGGACCAACCCTGCAACCCTCCCACAGTGCGACCATCCGCCATGAACCGTCAAAGCCTGCTCATGAACATCTTCCAGGCCATGCTTGACACCCTGGGCCCCAGCCGTTGGTGGCCCGGGGAGACCCCCTTCGAGGTGGCCATCGGGGCCATCCTCACCCAGAACGCCTCTTGGACCAACGTGGAACAGGCCATCGCCAACCTCAAGTCCGCCGGGCTCTTCACCCCCAAGGCCATGTACGATCTGCCCGAGGCGCGGCTGGCCGAACTCATCCGACCCTCGGGCTATTTCCGGCTCAAGGCCGGGCGTCTGAAAAACCTGCTGGGATTTCTCAAGACCGAGTGCGGCTTCGACATCACGGCCCTGGCCGGTCGCGACCTCCCGGCCATGCGGGAAAAATTCCTGGCCGTGCGCGGCATCGGCCCGGAAACCGCCGACAGCATCCTGCTCTACGCCCTGGACTATCCGTCCTTCGTGGTGGACGCCTACACCCGCCGTCTGCTCACCCGGCACGGATTGATCCCCGAGGAGGCGACCTACGACGAGATGCGCGAATTTTTCATGGATGTCCTGGACCCCGACCCGAAACTCTTCAACGAATACCATGCCCTGATCGTGCGCACCGGCAAATCCTGGTGCAAAAAGGCCACGGGCCGGTGTGAGCCGTGCCCCCTGGCGCGCTTTGTCCCGTGACCCGCACCCTGGCGGCATCCCCCCGCACCCAGGCGGCGTCCCCCCGCCCCCGGCGGCATCCCCATGACGCATCCGGACACGCCTCGGCCCCAGACCGTTGTTCCAAAAAACGCACGGACACCGTTCCCGGGCCGCACCCCGCGAGACGACCGCCAATGACCACGCCCCATCCCGACACCCCGGCCGCGCCGCGCCCCGCCCGCCGCACCGGCCTCCGCCGGACGGCCCTGGCGTTTATCTTCGCGGCCTGCGTCCTGGTGTGCGGGCATACGGCCTTTGCCCAGCCCGGCGCCGACGACGCCAGCCCCGAGGTCGAACTGGAAACGGAGATCGCCAGGCAAAAGGAGACGGCCAGCAAGCGCCGCATAGCCATGGAGCGGCTCACGGCCGAGGAACGCCGACTGGGGGCCGGGCTGGCCGGACTCGAAGCCAAGGTGGGGTCGCTGTCGGGCCAGCTTGCTGAGAAGGAGCGGCTGGTGCGCGAGGTCATGGCCGAAGAAGCCCGGCTGTCGGCGGAACACGCCGCCCTCACCCGGCAGCTTGCGGCCGCCCGGGCTCGCATGTCCGAACTTTTGGCCGCGCTGTGGCCGGTGCATCTGCACAACATCGAATCCAAGGCCGCCGGGCTGTCCTCCTGGGAAGAGGCCGACCGCCGCTTCACCTGGCTGGCCGAACTCTACGGCGCGGCCGGGCAGTCCTACGCCGCCTATCGCGAGCAGTCCGCCCGGCTGGCCGCCAACATGGCCGCCCAGGAGACCGCCCGGACCCGGCTGGCGACGGCCAGGGCCGAGGCCGAAAAGAGCAAGGACGCCCTTTTGACCGAGCAGCTCGAATTTTCCAAGCAGTTGCGCACCGTGCGCCGCCGCATCGTCAGCGAGGAAGAGCAGCTCAAGGAAATCCTGCGCACCATCGGCGACCTCGACGCCCGCATGTCCGCCGCCAAGGCCGCACCCGTGCCCGTGGTCCGGGGAACCATGGCCTGGCCCGTTCCCGGCACGCCCATCTCCACCTTCGACCCCGAGGCCGATCCGCCCCGACGGGGCATGGGCTTTTCCTGCGCCAAGGACGCCCCGGTGCGCGCCGTGTCCGTCGGCAAGGTGGTC
>NZ_JAZHDB010000207.1:0-11443 GCF_036584575.1 Desulfolutivibrio sp. | reverse complement strand
ACCACTGGGTCTTTTGGGCGAATTCCTCCCGGGTGAACACGTCCACGTCGCTGACCTGCGCGGCGATGGCCGCCCGGAGCTCTTTTGGGTCCACCCCGGGCTCGGCCAGGATGAGCACGTAGGTCAGCTGATCGGCCTTTAAATGGGTGAAGTTGAGGGCGTTTTGGAAGGAGGTGAAGACGTAGGGCGAGGTGGTGAACGACCGGATGCCCCGGGTCAGGCCCACCACCCGGGCCCGGCGTTCGCTGATCTCGGCTGACTCCCCGATGCCGGTGATCCCGAGCTTTTGCAGGTAGAGTTCGTCGATGATCACCGTGTCGCGCACCTCAAGGGCCGCGATGGAGCCCTGGACCATGGCCCAGGGTTTTCCCAGCCCGGACTGGAGGTCAAAGCCCACCACCTCCACGCTCTCCATGCCGCCGCTGGGTTTTTTCCAGTTGGCGAACTGCACGATGAACTTCTCGGCCCGGGCCACGCCGGGGACGGAGAGCACCTGATGGTATTTGCGCTCGCGCAAAGGGTGGGTGACGTCGAAGTTGCGCACGCCCCTGGAGGCCACCCACACGTCGGCCTCGGTGTTCTCGATGACGCAGGAGGTGGCCGTGGTGAAGCCCACGAAGAGCCCGCCCTGCACGGCGATGAGCACCACGGCGAAGACGACGCCGGTTAAGGTCACCGCCAGGCGGATGCGGTCGTGCAGGAGGTTTCGCAGGGCGATACGGTTGGTCATGGTCCGGCCTTTGCGGCGCGGGCAGGGCTGCCTGCGCCGACATGGCCCGTCCTATGGCACGGAGCAGGGGGACTGGTAAAGGGGAGCCGCCGTGTCCGGACGGCTCCCCTGGCGCAGGCGGGAAAGATGGGCCGAGGCCCTGGAAGTTCGTCTTGTACAGATCCCAGGCCACTGTCTCCATGAAAAAAGACGACAGCATCTTTTCATACAAGATACAATTCAAGATGGTTATCCAAAGCGCCGTCCCTTCTAGGAGGCCGCCTTGTACAGATCCCAGGCCCCCAGAAACGCCGCATCGAAGGACCGTCCCTCCATGCTGGCCCGGGCCGCCTCGCCCATCCGGCGCAGCCGATCCGGGTCGGCCACCAGGGCGCGCAGGGCGTTTTCCAGGCCCCGGGCGTCCATGTCCGGCACGATCACCCCGGTGATGCCCGGAATCACGTTTTCGCACGGCCCGCCCTGGTCCGAGACCACCACGGGCAGCCCCGACGCCTGGGCCTCCAGAACCACGTTGCCGAAGGTGTCCGTGCTCGAGGGAAAGACGAACAGGTCGCTTGAGGCGTAGGCCCCGGCCAGGTCTTCGCCGTCCAGGCAGCCGGTGAACAGGCTGCGGGTGTCCGCCAGGGACCGGCGCATCTCCTCCAGGTAGGGGCCGTCGCCCACCACCACCAGGTTCACGTCCGCCTGCCCGGCCGACATGGCCCGGAAGGCGTCGGCCAGGTGATGCAGGTTTTTTTCCCGGGAGATGCGGCCTACATAGAGCAGGGTGACGCCGCCAGCAACGCCGCGCTTGGCGAAAAATCCGTTGCGCTTGGCCGGATGGAAGCGCTCCACATCCACCCCGCGCGGGTAGGTGCGGATTTTCTCCGGGGCCACGCCGTGTTCTTTCAGTTCCTCCCCTGTGCTGGCCGAGGGCACGAACACCGCATCCATCTGGTTGTAATACCACACCACGTAGCGCCACATGAGCTCTTCCATGGCGTCGTCGCCGGTGAGCAGGCGCGCGTACTGCGGGATGGCCGTGTGGTAGGTGGCGTGGATGGGGAGCTTGAGTATCCGGGCGATGACCAGGGCGGCCAGCCCCACCGGGCCCGGGGTGGCCGAGTGCAACAGGGTGAAGCCTTGCTCGTAGACGTATTCGAGCATCTCCAGAAACGGCGGAGAGGAGAACTTCTGGGTGGGGTATTCCTCCAGGCGGTATTCGCCCACGGCCTTGAAGTTCATGACCCCCTCGCCCGGCAGGTCGCCCTCCTGGCCGCAGGTGACGATGGTCAGGTGTTTGCCGTGCTTGCCGGCCATGTCCAGGTGCATGCGCAGCGTCAGGGCCACGCCGTTGACCTCGGACAGGGTGTCCGTGAAATGGGCCATCCTGGCCCGGCGGGGGCGTCGTGCGCCGCCATGGCCCTGCTCCCGCACCGTCCCGGACTCGTCGGGAACGCCCGCGCCGAAGCGTTCGGCCACCCGGCGGCAAAATCCCCGGTCCTTGGTGAACACGGTGTAGGCCACGAAATAGGGGGCCAGGACCGTGTACAGAGCCCCGGCCGAGCCGACGCACTGGAAGATGTCGAAGAAATTGGCCCCGCTGACCTGGTCCAGGAAGTGGCTTCCGAAGTGGGAGAGCACCTTGTCCGAGACCTGGGTGACGAACCGGAACCATTCCTGTTCCAGGCACACGTCCCGGGAAAGGCCCTGCCGGGCCTGGGCATGGAACCGCTTGTCCTCGTTGATGAGTTCCCAGGCCTTGCCCCGGAACAGATCGTTTAAGGACGCCCCGGGTTTGACGTCCCCGCCGTTGCGGCCCATGCCCGAAAAAAACGTCCGGGCCTTGAAGACCATGCCGGTTTTTTCCTCGGGGTTGCCGGACAGGAAGCGGTCCACGAATTTCAGAAAGAGGTCTTTATCCACGTACTTGGAGAAGTTGAATTTGCTTTTGTAGAACTGGTAGGCGATGGCGTAGAGGTTTAAGGCCATGGCCTTGGGGTGCGACGGCCGTCCGGCGGGCCGGGCCCGGCCGCCGCGAAGCCCCGAGAGAAATTCCGGAAGGTTCGCGGCCCCGGGAACCTCGGTGTACATGGAGGCGATGTTCAGCGACGAATGGTCGTCGGAGCCGCCGGTTAGGCGTTTGATCCAGGGGGCCTCGAAGGCCGGTTCCAGGTCGTGGGCCACGGACAGGCGCTCTATGTCCTCGCTGGCGAGCCCGGCCAGGATGGCGCGCAGGATGTCGTTTTGGAAGGCGTCGCGGGTGCCGTTGATCTCGAAGTTCTCGAACAGGAGCAGCATCTTCTCGAAGTGCTCCACCGTGAGCTTGTCGTTGACCCCGTAGAGGGGGTGGGCGGCCACATGGACGATGCCCTTCTCGCGCAGATAGGGAACCAGCTCGAAGACGTTTTCCCGGACTTTTTGGATGTCGGCGTGGATGGCCTCGTTTATGTCCAGGGCCAGGACGTGGATCTTGCAGCGGTCCTCGGGAAAATAGCTGGTGATCTCCTCGCTGATGAAAGCGTCTGGCAGATGGGCGATCTCCAGGGCCCCGCCGATGGTGTTGTGGTCGGCGATGGTGACCATGTCCATGCCCCGGGCTTTGGCGATGTCGTAGAGACGCTTGGGCTCGGTGAAGCTTTCCGGGCAGCCGAGCTTTTGCAAAAACCACTGGGAAGGCCGCGTGGAATGCTTGGAATGCACGTGCAGATCGATTTTCATGCCGTTCTCCCTTGTTGCCGGACATGAGGGTGCGAAGCGGAAGGAGACGTTCCCGCCACAAGGCGGGGAAAAGATGTTGTGACGCCGTAGCGCGCCGATTCCGGGCCGACCCCCGGTCTGCGGCGGAATGTGGCGGCGGTGGCGATGGTGGCGGGTTTCCCGTGGCGGGAGGCGGCCCCGGCCGGGGCGGCTAGCGGACGGGGCGGCAGGCGGCGGGCGTCCATGCGGTGTGGGAAAAGACAGGTGTTTCGGGCCAAAATACGGTCATGGACGCCATCCTCTGCCTCGTTGCTCGGGCTGGACGGCATTTACCACGCCCCCGGGCCGGGACGTGTTACAGGGGGAATGTAATCCGGTGACGTTTGGCGGACGGGCGTCCTATTCCCGCATAAGCGCCGCTTCGCCCGCAAAAAAGACGAACTGGGACGGGAGGTTGCCGCCGGAAGCGGCCCGTACCGCCGCCGTGGAGGTGAACACCGCCCGGTAGCCGAAGGACACGGACAGGCTGGTGTCCGGGCGTTTGGCCTTGGGGGCCAGGAAGAAGTCGAAGGAGACGGCCTGGGCCTCGGCCAGGCTCATGGGCAGATAGGTTTTTTCGTCCTGGGCCAGCACGTTGCCGTCCACGTCGCGCAGATAGGCGGTCAGGGTCAGTTCCTGCACCCGGTCCACCCATGTGGGCAGGGTCTCGACCCGGGGCGAGGCCGTACCCTTGACCCCGTAGCTCTCCCGGGTGGGCACCGAGGCGAACACGAACCGCCAATGGCGCATGTCCATGGTTTGCGGCGCCTGCGGATTCCAATGGCGCGAATCCAGGTGCCGCGCCGTCAGTTCCGCACATCCCGCTGCAAAGAAAACGACCGCGAGGAGGGCCCAAAGCGCCCGCCCCCCATGCCAAAACCCGGACAATCTGTTCATCCCGCCTCGCCTTGCGGCCCGTCGGGCCGCGATTGAGTGGCGTTTGCAGCCCAAAAACACGGCGTTAGAAACGCGGCGGCCCGGCCACGAGCATCTCGGCCAGGGTCAGGTCCACCTTGGGCAGCCTGCCCCATTTTTTGCCCAAAAGCGCCATCTCGATGGCCGCCAGCTCCCGGTACAGCGCCGTGCGGTCCATGAGCCCGGCCCCGGGAGACGCGGCCCGAAGCGACTCGCAGCGCACGCAGCCCGGAAACTCCCGCACCCCGCCCTGGCCGATGAGCACATGCGGCACCCCGTGCAATCGGCAGATCATGAGCCGGTGGGCGTAGAGGCCGCAGCGCCCGTCGTCGTTCACCGGACACATGACCCGGGGAATCTCCCCCCGGGACAGGGCCTGGCGGGCTGCGTCCACGGCCCGGGCCGCCCGCGTGAGGTAGTCCTGCCGCCGATCTTCGGGCAGGGCGGCCAGGCCCTCGAAAAGGTAGAGCCATTCCGCCCGGGTGTGGTGCTGGAAGTGGCTGATGCAACAGTTGCTGGCGCAGCCGTCGCAGGAAAAACCCAGCGGTCCGGCCACCGTGTCGTAGGCCTCGTCCATGCGCCGGTACAGGGCCGAGAGGCGGCTAAAAAGCGCCCGGCGGGGTGCGCCCGTCATGCGGTATCCTTTTTTTCAGGGCTGATCCGGGGGCGCACCCAGTCCACGATGCCTGCGGCGCAGTCCTGGGGGGACATGCCGCAGGCGGCGGTCTGGTAGTCGGCCATGGCCTCGTACAGGGGTTGGCGTTCGGCGAAGACCTCTTCCAGGGACTTGCCGCCGGGCCGGGCGAATCCCCGGTCCTCGGCCGCGCCCACCCGGGCCAGAAACGTGGCCAGGTCGATGCGCAGAAAAATGACAGGCCCGCACTGCCTGAGGCGCTCCACGGCCTGGGGCCCGTAGACCACGCTGCCGCCGGTGGCGATCACGCACCGCCTCAGCCACAGCCGGGACACCACGTCCTGCTCGATGCGCAAAAATTCGGCGAGCCCCTTGGCGTCGAGCAGGGCCTGCAGCGGCATCCCCCAGGTGGCCTCGATGAGCCGATCCGTGTCCAGGTGGGCGTAGCCCAACATCCCGGCCACCAGTCGGGCCAGGGTGGATTTCCCGGCCCCGGCCATGCCCACCAGGCTCACGCAGGGTTCGTCGCTGACCGTGCCCACAAAGGGGGGAACCCGGGGCAGAAGCGTCGGATCGAATCGTTTTTTCTCGTCGCCCATGGCCCGGCAGGGTACATGAAGCGGCGGCAAAATAAAAGTTGTCCAGGGGGCGGTTTTTGCTATCCCGGAAGCCGCGCCCGGGCGCGTCTTGCCGCGTCCGCCTTGACTTCCCGGGGAAAGCGGCGGATATCATGCAGTTAGGCGCTCTTTCAAAGGAGCCAGGACATGTTTTCCAGAACCGTCAGCGAGATCATCGACCGACATCCCGTCCACGTCACGGCGGAGGCGTCCTTGGCCGAGGTGGCCCAGGCCATGGCCTCCAAAGGCCGGGGCTGTGTTTTCGTGCGTGAAAACGAGGCCGTGTCCGGAATGATCACCGAAGGGTCGCTGCTCAAATGCCTGCTGGAGATACCGGCGGCCGAGGCCACGGCCTCCCGGGCCATGCTGGCCCCTGCGCCGGGCATCGCGGTGGGCGGCATCGTCCCCCATGCCTGCCGCATCCTTCAGGAAAAGCGCGTCAAACACCTGGCGGTGTACGACACGGCCGGGCTTTTGGTCGGCGTGATCTCGGACATGGATCTGGCCACGGCGCTGGGGCTGGACTACATGATGGAGAACACCACCTGCCAGACCATCATGAGCAAGAGCGTGCTGGCCGGGCCCCCGGAAATGACCGCCCGGGCCGTGGCCCAGGCCCTGCTGGAACGCCGCATGGGCTGCATGCTCACGGTTATGGACGGGCGGCCCACGGGGATCGTCACCGAGTGGGATCTGGCCGTCAAAGGCCCTTTCCTGGCGGACGGCCTGGACAGCCCGGTCGCCGGTCTGCTGTCGTCCCCGGTGACCTGCGTGCCCCAGACCGGCATGGTCTACAAGGTCATCCTGCATCTGCGCCAAAAGGGCCTGCGCCACGCGCCCGTGGTGGACGATTCCGGCCGCATCCAAGGCATCCTGACCTTTTCGGACATCATCCGCCGGGCCGTCGGCTTCGCCTGAGTTCCTGCCTCCCGGGGGACTTTCAAACCGCCGGGAAAACAGGTAGCCATGCCGCCAGGACGCGGGGCGCCTCGGGCGTCCCGGATTCCACGTCCCCGGAGGCCTCGTCATGCCCGACACCTTTCACGCCGTCTGTCCCGCCTGTCTGGCCGTCAACCGCGTCGAAGCGGGGCGGGTCACCAAGGGGCCGACCTGCGGCAAATGCCATGGCGCGCTCCTTGAGCCACGGCCCGTGACCCTGACGGCCGCGAATTTCGATGCGGTCATCGGCAAAAGCGGCCTGCCGGTCCTGGTGGACTTCTGGGCCCCCTGGTGCGCCCCGTGCCGGGCCATGGCCCCGGCCTTCGACCAGACTGCGGCCACGCTTTTCGGGACCGTCATCCTGGCCAAGCTGGACACCCAGGAGGAGCAGGACATCGCCGACCGCCTGCATATCCAGGGCGTGCCCACCATGGTCCTTTTCCGTGGCGGCCGGGAGGCGGCCCGGGTCTCGGGGGCCAAGAGCGCCTCGGACCTGGCGGCCTGGACCCGGGCGCATCTGGGCTGACACGAAAAAAAAGGACGACACGTCATGACGCACATCGTGATCGATCCCGGGCTGTGCGCCCGGGACGGCATCTGCGTGGCCGAGTGTCCCCTGGGACTGCTTGCGCCAGGGGTGGACGGCCTGCCCGTACCCGTGCCGGACGCCGAGAGGCTCTGCATCCGCTGCGGCCACTGTTTCGCGGCCTGCCCCAAGGGGGCGCTTCGCCTGGACGGCCTTTCCCCGGACGCGGCCCCGGCGGCCTCTCGCCGCGTTGGCCTTTCTCCCGAGGCGGGCATCGGCTTTGTGACCTCGCGCCGCTCCATCCGCAACTGGAAGGATCGGCCCGTGCCCCGCGAGCTTCTGGAGAAGGCCCTGGACGCCGCCCGGTACGCCCCGTCGGGGATCAACATGCAGCCCGTGCATTGGCTGGTGGCGGAGGATTCCCGGGTGGTGCGGGAGTTGGCGGGCATGGTGGCCGAGGGCCTGCGCCATGCCGGGATCATGCCGGAATATGTGGCGGCCTTCGACGCCGGGCGGGAGGTCATGCTGCGCGGCGCGCCGCATCTGGTGGTGGCCCACGCCGACGCCTCGGGCTGGTACGACCCGGCCACGGACTGCGTCCTGGCCTTGTCGCACTTCGAGCTGGCCGCCCACGCCCTGGGGTTCGGAACCTGCTGGGCCGGGCTGTTTCGCCGGGCGGCGGAGACCTGGCCGCCCCTTCGGGAGCGCATCGGGCTGCCGCCGGGGCATAAGGTCTGCGGCGCGCTCATGGCGGGATATCCGAAGTACCGCTTTTTCCGCCTGCCGCCGCGTAAGAGCCTGCGGCTGCGCTACCTGTAGACGGACCTGAAACGAACAAGGCCCCGGACAGCAGTTCGGGGCCTTGCTTGGCGTGATTCCGCTGAAAGGCGGCTTATTGGCCGCATTTGTCCTTCTCGGCGGGCGACCCCCCGCACGACGAGCAGCCGCAACCGCACGACGGCGACTTGCTGGTGCGCACCATGCGCCGGATCGTGTACGCCAGGGCGGCCACCACGATGGCCGCGATGATCAATTTTTCCCACATGCCTGAATCCTCCTTGCCCGGAGAGCGGACCCCATGACGCCGCCCGGCGGGAAAAGAAGTAACACCATCCCCGGACATGGCAAGGGGAGGCGGAAAAAACGGCATCCCTTGACAGGTCTTGAGACGTGCGGATAGTGTCGTCAACCGGTCTGATGTGATGACTCGGAAGATGCGGGTGGCCTTTTTGAGAGCATGTTCGCGGGTGCGCGACAGGAAGCTGGGGAGGATCGCAATGGGGTACAAGATCACGGTCGATCATGACAAGTGTATCGGTGACGGCGAGTGTGTGGACGTCTGCCCGGTGGAGGTCTACGAGCTGCGCGAGGGGAAGGCCGTGGCCGTGAACATGGAGGAATGCCTCGGATGCGAGTCGTGCGTTGAGGTCTGCGACCAGGACGCCATCACCGTCGAGGAACAATAGTTTTCCAACGAATTTGACCGGACAGCGGGGGCGGCCGGGATACCGGACGCTCCCGTCGCCGTCTGCGGCCGCCGACGTGGCCGCGAAAGAACCGGAGAGCTCATGCCCGTGACCTTTGCCCCCTCTTTCGAAAAATACCAGGCCCTGCTGCGCGAGGTGGACGCCGTGTTCGCCAAGGTGGGGCAGGCCTGCCCCGAGGCCGTGACCTGCGCCGAGGGGTGCAGCGACTGCTGCCACGCCCTGTTCGACATAAGCCTGGTGGAGGCCCTGTACCTCAATGCGGCCTTCAACGCGCGCTTTCCCAACGGCCCCGCGCGGGAACGGATTCTCGATCTGGCGGACGCCTCCGACCGGGCCCATTACAAGCTCAAGCGCAAGGCCGTCAAAGCCGGGGAAAAGGGCGTGTCCACGGAATCGATCCTGGCCGATCTGGCCCGGGAGCGCATCCGCTGCCCGCTTCTGGGCGACGACGACCGTTGCGTGCTCTACGACTGCCGTCCCGTGACCTGCCGCCTCTACGGCGTGCCCCTGGAAATCGGCGGCAAGGCCCATTCCTGCGGCAAGTCCGGCTTCACCCCGGGCGGGGCCTATCCCACGGTGAAGGTGGAGATCCTCCAGGATCGGCTGTTCGCCCTGTCCGGGGAGCTGGCGGCCGGGATCGGCTCCACGTTTCCGCTTTTGGCCGACATGCTGGTGCCCGTGTCCATGGCCCTTTTGACCGAATACACCCCGGAATACCTGGGTGTCCCCGGCACGGGCGACGAAGGCGGCGCGGGCGACGCGACGGCCGACGTCCCCCAGGAGAAGACCCCTCCGGCCGGACTGGGCCTGGCCCCCGAGGCCCCTGTCGGCGACTGTAGCGGCTGCGCCGAGGCCCCGGGGTCGGCGGCCTGCGCCTCCTGCGGCGGGTCCACCTCCTGGGTGCTGGCCGGTCCTAACCGTCCCGACGGTTCCGACGGTCCCGGCGATCAAGACGCCGAGCCGGGCGATTCCGGCATAAGGAGCTGATATGGAACAGATGACCGACGCCGAGCGTGACGTGCTCAAAAAGGCCATCTACGACAAGATTTCGCCCCGGCGCAAAAAATTCATCGACAAGATCGGGTATGCGGCGTGGGATCCCTTTTCCGAACCTCACGATCCCCTGGACATCCGCAAGGATCCCACCCGGCGCACCTCTCAGCAACTTATCCGGGAGTTTTTGCAGACCCGGGGCCAGGGCGAGGTCAGCACGGAATATTCCAGGGGGGCCTGGGAGCTGTGCATGGGGGTCATGAACGGCTCCGAGCGGCACCGGGGCATGTATGAGTTCTGCCGGTGGCACCAGGAACTTATGGACCGGGAAGGGGTCGAGGGAAAGCTGGGACCCAAGCCCTAGGCGACGCGTCGCCGCCCCAAATCTCTAAACAGCAGGGATGGACGAGATCATGGATTTTCAAGCCAAAAACACCGACGAATTCATCGTCGAGATGCAGGGTCGCCTGCGCGACAACGACGGCTGCGGCGTGACCCACTACAACCTGGGTTCGGCCTATGTGGCCAGGGGCCGCTATGTGGAGGCCGAGGCGGAATTCTTGCGCGCCGTGGAATGCTCCCCCACCCTGGTCGAGGCCTTTGTCCAACTGGGCGGACTGGCCATGAACAAGGGCGATCTGGACGGCTGTCTGGAATACAACGAGCGGGCCATCAAGATCCGGCCGCTTTTCGCCGTGCCCCACGCCAACGTGGGCTTTGTCCACCTGCAGCGCGGCGAGGCCGACAAGGCCATTGCGGCGCTCAAAAAGGCCATCCGCCAGGATCCCAAGTTCGTCCAGGCCCTGTCGTCTCTGGCCAGCGCCTATTTCATGCAGGGCGAACTGGACATGAGCATGGACTACAGCAAAAAGACCGTGGAGATCGAACCCAAGTTCGGCCCGGCCTACAACAACATGGCCCTGGTGCACATGGAGCGCGGCGAGTACGCGCAGGCCAAGGAGTGCCTGGACAAGGCCGTGGAGACGGGATTCACCCCGCATCCGGGAATGGTGCGGGAGCTCGCCGAGAAGCTTTCGGCCTAGCGTCTTTTCCCCGTCGGGAGTTTTTTCCGGCGGCGCGTCGTCGGGCGTCCCGGGGCCGTGCGTCCCGTGGCGACGCCAAGGGATGGACCCATGCCGCGCACGCGCCATCTCAAGGAAACCGTTTTGGCGGCCCTGGCCACGTCCCTCTCCACGGACGCGGCCCTGGCCTGTCTGGAGCCGCTGCCTGCGGCCGCGCTCATCGGGCCGCTTCTGTCGGCCCTGTTGTCTCCCGTGCCCCTGGTGCGCTGGCGGGCCGTGGCGGCTCTGGGCCGCAGCGTGGCCCGGCTGGCCGAGGCCCGGCTGGAGGACGGCCGCAACGTGGTGCGGCGGTTCATGTGGTCTTTAAACGAAGAATCCGGGGCCGTCGGCTGGGGCGTGCCCGAGGCCATGGCCGAGACGTTGGCCCGTAGCGAACCCCTGGCCCGGGAGTTTTCGCGCATCCTGGCTTCCTACATCCGCGACCTGGACAAGGACTGCACCTTCATCGACCATGCCCCCCTGCGCCGGGGGGCCTATTGGGGGCTGGCCCGGCTGGCCCAGGTCCGGCCGGAGCTGGCCGTCCCGGCCGTGCCCGATCTGGTTACGGGGCTTGGCGACGGCGACCCCGAATCCCGGGGATATTGCGCCCTGGCCCTGGAACGTCTGGCCCCGCCATCGACTCCGGCCATGCTCGCCGCCCTGGAAGCCCTGTTCGACGACCCATACCGCTTTGATCTCTTCTTTGACGGCGCTTTTTTTCCCATCGGCGTGTCCGACTTGGCCCATCGGGCCTACGAGCGCCTGGCTTCTCCGGGGGACACCCCATGACCCCCGCCGCCCCGTCCGGGGATTCCAAAGGGGG